>JAGOIO010000131.1 GCA_017995595.1 bacterium
AATAAATTCACTTGTTATTGACAAGATAAAATACTCTTTTGTAGAGGATTATGACAGATTTTTAATGAATACAGAATCTGCTAATACTTATTCGGTATTCAATGATAAAATACTTTTTCCTCAATTTTGCGAGGATAAACCTGTCGATATTACATATTATACAAATAATTTTGCAAAAGATGCTGATGGAAATGATATTCAGTCAATGTCAGCAGAAAACGACAAGCCTTTAATTCCTGAAATCTTTGCTGAACCGATTTTGGTATATGGTGCTTGTATGAGATTTAAAGGTAATCCTGAATATACGAAGTTTAACTATTGGTACAGCATGTATAAAACCGCACTTGCAACTATGCGTTCAAAAATTGCGACAAGTGCTAATGCAACACCAACAATCAAATTATACAGAGGCTGATTATTATAATTGTAAAATCTAAAAATGAAAAACAGAGGGAACATGGAAGCTTAACTAAATAAGTTGGAGATTAAATATAAAGGAATCTAAATATTAACTCCGATAAAATTTAGTTGTACTTGATGTTTGCCCCCCTGTTAAGATTTTACACTAGCCGAAATATAAATAGCAAAATTATTATACTATGCTTTTAGTAAAAATACAATTATTGATAAGAAATGTAAAATGAAAAAATTAACAGAACAACAAAAAAAATTTGTAACAGAATATATAAAAACTCTGAATGCTCCGTTATCAGTGAAAAATGCAGGCTATAAGTCTAAAGATATAAAAGGCTTGTGCGAAAATTTATTAGCAAATGAGCTTGTAATAAAAGAAATAAAACTTCAAATAAAGCTTCACATTTCTTCATTAAATATCCAAAAGGGATATGTTATCCAAAAATTACTTCAAATTGCAGAGTTTTCTTTGGAGGAAGAAGAGATTTTGGATAAAGACGGAGGGTTTACAGGAAAGAAGAAGTTGCGAGATACGTCAGCCGGATTGAAGGCTTTGGAAGCTTTGTGTAAGCATTTGGGGTTTAATTCGGCAGATGAAGACGTTCATTCAGATATTCCAAAAACGCAAATTATAACGATTAAAAATCTTGATGATGAAAAGATTTAAGATAAAAATTTAGAAAGGCAAGAGCAAATGAAAAATGAAGAAAATAGGCTTGAGGAAAGACTTTTAAGTAATGCTTCGTTAGACGAATTGATAAAAATGAAAATGGAAGAAGAATTAAAAAAAGAGTTTAAAAAGTCAAAAGAAAAGATTACGCAAAGAATTGAAACCGATATAAAATGTGTTCCAAAAGAGCTGATTTTTAGTAAGAGAGCTATTTATAAGGTTTTCAATAAGATTAATAAAACGGAAACTTACATAAATGGACTTCAAGCGGAATCAATGCTCGGAGTGCAAAATTTATTAAGAGAAAAAATAAAAAATGCAGAATGTGATGTTTTTTCAACAGATTTTGCTTATATAAAATTTGATAAAATAAAACTGGCAGAGAGTGAAAAACAAGATTAAGCGTAGAAAATGAAGTAAATATAAAGGTGTAAAAAGGCGGATAATATCAATATTATCCGCCGAAATAAGTTTGTTAGTTTGTATTAATGATTAAAAAAGGCTACAAACAACAGGGACAAGAGAATTTACAAAAAGTACAAAAAATACTAAAAGTACAAATACTGCAAGTGTTTTTTGCATGCCTGAAAACACGAATCTTTTTTTACGTTTTAAATCTTGAATGGCTGAAAATTCTCTTCTATAAGGTTGGACAGGTAATTCTTTTTCTATTTCTTCAATAACTTTGCTAAGTTTTACCTTAATTAAAAAGTTGTAAGAATCCATATTAATCCACCATAAAGCACAAACTGCAATTCCTGCGGCAGAAAAAATCAGGATAGAAGAAATGTTGAAAGCGAAAGAGAGATTTTTTGTAAGAAGCATTGTTAAAAATAGGACTAAGACAAGAATTAAATAAAACTTGTTTGTTCTAAAACTGCGTTCTACGAATTTCTCCTTTTGCTCAGTGTAAAGCTTGTACTGTTCTAAAATAACGAACTTGTTGTCATCAGACATATAAAACTCCTTTCATTTGCTGTTATATAAATTTTATAGGTATCAAGGAGAAAAGTCAACAAAAATGAAGTTTAAACGGATATTAATAGACAGAAAAAGCGGTCAATGCTTGAATACAGGGTATTTGCCTTATGTCATATTTTTTTATGAAAAGTATTCAAAGTATCTGAATGATGATTATTTTGACATGCAGAGTCAATCAATTATAAATAAAATTATAAATATTATAGAAAAAACCTCGCCATATTTTTGGGTAATTACAAATGGTGAGAATGATGAATTTGCAGGGTTTGTATTCTTAGATAATTTGGTGGGTATCGGAAAAACATTACATAGTGCGGAATTAACGACATGCTTTTCTCCAAAATATTGGGGGGCTTTTACAAAAGTTTGTGCAAAAAAATTCTTGCGATATTGCTTTAAAAATTATGGTCTAAAAAAGATTAAGGCATGCATTTTTCCGCAGAATTTGAGAGTTAGAAATTTGTTAAAACAATCAGGGTTCAAAAGTGAGGGAGTGCTTAAATCGGAGACTTTAAGAGGTGGAAAGCTTCAAGATGTTGAAGTTTTCGGTTGTTTTCCTGAAAAAGATTTTGAAAAATCTTGAATTGGTATTTTTATAAAAAACGATATAAAACCCAAAATTTATAGAATATAGAAAGGATAAAAATGAAATTAGAAAAAACGGAAGAAGATTTAACGATAATAATCGGAGAAAATGAAGAAAAAAATTTAGTTCAAAAGATTCCGAATTTGTATGATGATTTGGAAGATGCAAGGCGAGAGCAGTTAGATGATATAAAGCTTGTTCGTGGAGCAATTTATGATAAACAGGTTCCCGAAAAAGGCGGTTGGGGAGAAGATATAAATCTTCCTGATATATATGAACTTTCGCAAACTTTAAAATCATATTTAAGTGAAAATTTGTATTCTCACCCTGAAGCTATGTTTGATGTTTCTGGCGTAACGTTGCAGTCTCAAGCTTGTGCTAATAAACAGAAGTCAATGTTGGTTAATACCTTTAATAATATGAAACTTGAAAATGAGCTTGAAAAAGTTGTGAATAGTGTTGTTGAAACTGGAGAAAGCACATTATTTGTGGGTTGGGAAACGAAAATAAAAAGAATCAGACGACCGCAGACTTTAGAAGAACAACTTACAATGCCTAGCGAAGATGGTTTTGTCATAGAAGATAAAGTTGTTTATGACAATGCAAAGGTTAAGTTTATAAAGCCTGAGGATTTTGTATTTGATAAAAATGGTGTTGATAATTGGGAGTCTTGTGCAAAGATTTATAGAAGTTATGTTGATGTTGATGAACTTTCTACAAACAAGGCGAACAATTTATTGACAGCCGAAAAGCTGGAGACCTTGAAGGGAGTGGTGGCAGAGAACAAAAATCAGGACGATACGGAGAAAGCTGTAAAGAAGAAAAAAGTTGAAGTTCTTGAGTACTGGGGTGATATAGAACTTAGTACAGGAGAAATTTTAAAAAACAGATTGGTTGTAATTGCAGGGAGACATGTGGTGATAAGATTTGAAGCAAATCCCTTTATTATTACGCCATTTGTGCATGCAAATATTATAGAAAGTCCCGACACAGGTCGAGGCATTTCACCATTGAGAGTAGCACTTGTTTTGAATAATATTTCATCAACGATATTAAATAAACAAATAGATGCACTTGCTCTTATGATGAATCCTCCGTATTTAGCTCCTAAAGGTTGTTTTAAAGGTGAACAGGCGGTTAAACCGGGAAAAATTATAGAATATGATTCTGCCTTAATGCCGACACCGCCAACGGCATTAAGTTTTACAAACGCTCTTCAAGGGTGGGAATTCTTGAATTATTTTAAAGGTACGATTGAAAGTGCAACAGGAATTTATAATAATATGTCCGGAAATCTTCAAGCTTCAGAGCGTACTGCCACAGAGCTTACATACTCTGTTAATGGGCAAGAAACCAGACTTAATATGATGATTAATGCGATAAATCGCAAGTTGATTGTGCCAATGGTTGAAAAGACGGCAGAAATTATTTCTAATTTTAAATTAGGAAATGAAGTTATTGCTATAAACGATAATGGAAAAACGGTTTTTGTAGAAATTGATGATTCTGTCAGAAATGCAGAATATACATATAGATATGGGGATAGAAATGCTGTTATTGACCGTAAAAATAAGCTTAAAGAGTTGTTTGAAGTTATAGCCTCTTTTGCAAAAGTTTCTACTTTGTCTAATCAAATAAATTGGATAGAATGTTTCAAATTTGCATTGGAGCAATATGGAATAGAGAATGCGGAGAATTTTTTAGTCGCACAACAGAGGGTAAATATTCCGCCACTGTTTATGCAACCTCAAAAATTCATTTAGATTGGGACAAACGTTGGAATTTT
>JAGOIO010000132.1 GCA_017995595.1 bacterium
AGAGCTTCCTCGACAGAAATTCTCAAAGTTGTTGTTGCACAATCAGAAAGCAATTTTGTAACTCCCAAAGGTTCTCCGATATGTTCCAAAATATTGAGAGGCGCATAACTCAGCAGATTCTCTTTTGCGATTTCTTGAATTTTTATTCTCAAAAGATTTTCACGGTAGGCACAGCTATCTATCATCAATCTTTCAATCTGTGCAGGTTGCAAAACTTTGCCAGATTTGGATTCATACAAATCAATCCATTCTTGAGTGATTTTATCCGCATCACGTTCGATAAAATTCGGTTCAGGAAGTTGTGTCATACGCTCACCTCCGCCATTGATGAAGTAGAAGAATTTTCTTTTAAGCTCCATTGAACTTTTATATTCAACTGAGTTTGATTAATTTCAATGCTTACAGAATCGACATTAACCCTTGTTTCCCAAAGATTTATTGCATCAATGACTTCTCTTGTAATGTTCGGTTTTGCGACATTTACAGGGGTATCAACGTATTTCAAAATATCCGAACCAAAAGTCGGGCGATGCGGAACAGAGCCCTTTTGTGTCGATAAAATTACGGCAATGCATTGGTTAATATCCTCAATTCCCTCAGCAACAGAGCCGATTTCATTGAGTTTATACTGCCAATCTACATATTGAATTTCTGATAATGTTGTCATTACATAGCTCCATCAGGGGCAGAAGTAGGACTGCCCATATTTCCTGTGTGCGCGTGTGGGTTGTAAACATCACGCATTGCCTGCATTGAAGATTTTTTGTCGGTAATATCTGCTGCAGAAGTTATTCCGTCAGTGTTTTGAATTTTCCCTGTGTTTAAAATATCTGCAACAATATTGAGCGTTTTTGCAACGATAGTAAGCATTTGAGTTTCTTTGTTGTACTCAATAAAACTGCCATCTTCAAATTTAATTATGTGTTGATCCTTTGAAATCCCCGGAACCGAATCAATTCCGGTATAAATTGCGCCAAGAATTACACCATCCTCGGAATTATCATCCATAAGACATGCAACCTGTTCGCCAACATCTACCATCGAGTAGAATTTATCCTTGTTCGTTTTCTGCTGAAGCACAGGAAGCCAAAACGAAGTAATATCATCATCTGCAAACTGCACCCGAGCTTTTGCTGTTAAAGGGTTTATATTAGTAACAACGCCGAATTTTAACACGATGCCACCTCCAAGTTTGTTGCATATCCTGAACTGCGGTCGATGGTGTGACGTGCTTCTTTGATATGATATTTCCCTGAGAAGTAGCCCAAATCTTTCAATTCAACATTCAAACCTGCCACAAGATAAGGGTTTCCACACATATCGATTGAACCCTCAATGGTGTCTTTTCCTTTGGTAAGTGCTGCTTTGGCTTTTAAAAGAGCCTGCTGTTTATTTTCGCAGCGAACATTCAATTTTAAGGTATCGCCTTTTACACAGTTTTGATTTTTAGCAGTAGCAGTTACCTTTTTGCCTGTTTTTGGATTGTGGTAGCTGACCGTTACGGATTTATAATTCTTGCTTGTTTTCTCGGTTAAATTAACCCGCGATAACTCGTTGCGGTACAAGATTTTTGCAGCGTTAGCATTAACAAGTTTTTCGGTTTTATAAAAAACAAGATTACCTTCTGCGATTTTGAAAATATATCCGTATTGCTCTGCAAGTTTTTTCAGGAAAGTTAAATCACGTTCTTGGTTTTGAGTAATACGCTCAACTTTCACATCTTCAATTGAGCCGACAAGCATAAGGCTGTGGCGTTTTGCTATTTCTGATGCAATCTGTTTTAAAGTTTTATTTTCATAAGCAATAGAATTATTTTGCCTTAAAGGTTTCTTAATCCCTGTCGCAATTGCTTTTACAATAAGGGTATCAGGCGGAGTTTCAAATTCAATTTCGTCAATTTCAAATAATCCACAGTTTAGAAGTTTTTCGCCTTTATAACCTATAAACAATCTTAGTGAATCACCTTTACTTGGAATCCAGGCATTTTGCCAAAGCTTTTCTGAATCCTCAAAAGTAATAGAAATTTCATCACTTTGTCCGTGTTCAAAATCCGTGTATTCAATATTTACAACGTAATTTGAAACATCCTTTGTGATATCTTTTTTATTGTATTCGAGTTTGAAAGTTGGTTTTAACATTAATTTTCCTTATGATTTTTTTGATTTTGGATTAAATAACAATCACTATTTTGCAAATATTAATTTTTAAGTCCCCTCACTTGAAAAAGCAACGAAACCATGTTATAATATTTTTAGAACTATGGACAAACAAAAACTTTTTACAGCAGAATATACTCCGGAAGCAGATACTCAATTTGATGAACTTGATGAAGCAAGTCAAGATAAAATATTGGCAGCTGTTAAGGCTTTTGAACTTTTAGGGATTAAATATAAGAATATAAATCAATTAGATTATGATTTATTTGAACTAAAACCCAAAGGTGTCCGAGCATATTTTCAATATGATTCAAATCGTAGGCGTATTATAATAATTGGCTTTATTACGTTAAAGAAAACCCAAAAAGCGCCTAAGCAGTATATGAAACAAGCAGTACGAAACATAATAAAATATAAAAGGAGTCTAAATAATGACAACGAATGAAGATAAAATCAAAGCATTATCCACAGAACGCCAAGCTCGTATCAATGAAGCTGTTGCAAAAGAAGTTGCAAAATGGGGCGGAGTTCGTGTTCATAGCGGAAGAAAGAAGGCTGTTGAAGGTCAAGTCTTAAGCTTCACGAAAAGACTTACGGAAAAGGAAGCCCAATTTATTAACTATGCAAGAAATCATAATATTAATTATGATGAACTTATGCAAGGCTAGTGATTATTAAATTTTAAATGTGCAATTTGGTTTAGAGTCACTTATCTAAGGGGATAGCTCAAAAGCAATAGAAATTTCATCACTTTGACCATGTTCAAAATTAGTGTACTTAATATTCGCAACGTAATTTGAAACATCCTTTGTGATATCTTTTTTGTTTTATTCAAGTTTAAATATTGGATTTAGCATTATTTTATCTTTCTTTTGGTTGGATTAAATAATTACGGAATAAACTTATTGCTAAAAACACTTGACTAATTTAGTAAAATGGTAAACAATAATAACTGAGTAACCTAGGATTTTCTTCCTACGATTCGATCGTACAGATGCCTAGGTTTTTTGCTGGCTAGGCATCATTAAATCATTATATGCCTCAAGAAGATTTGAATTCATGCAATATATTTTTCAATATCTTCTTGCTTAATAATGACCAAGTTTTACAACAAATAAGTTTTTCAGTAATTATTTAATTTTCAATGTACATAGATTTTAAGGAGTTACTTTCTCCAAGGTGGTAGTTCAAAGGTAATTTCGTTATTTGCATCAAGCACCGGAATTTTTAGTTTTATGCCGGATTCAAGAGTTGGGGTAATCGGGACTGAAGGGTTTGCCTGAATAATGACTTCATACTTAGTTGCATCTTGATAAAATTTGTATGCAATCGAATCCCATCGGTCATTGTCTTTTGTAATGTAGGAGTAGAATTCCGTCATTTCTTTTTCATTCCTCCCTGCTTTTGTTTTTTCTCAGGGATTTTTCCCGTGTATTCCCGAAGCCTCAAATCGACCTGCACAGAAATCAAATCACCTTCTTTGCTTGTCTGCTCGGTTGTGGAAATAATTTCAGACAAAACGAAAACCCCAACATACTCGCCGTTTCCTTTTATAAATTTCAGCGGTTCAGCTTTATTTGCAACGGTTTTAAGTTTTTTTATTTCATCTTCAGGCACACAAAAAGAATTATGAAAATTGAGCTTGATATTCTGTTCCTGCAAATTCAAGCCCATAAACTGCAAAACAGGCTTGTTATTAATCCGCTCATGTTCAGCGTAATTATACGAAACGGTTTCTTCGATGCCGTTAAAGTATGTTATCAATTCAAATTGAATATCGCCAAGTTGTGCAAACATTTTTTATATCATCTTTCCTGTTTTTCGAGTAATTACCAAAATCATTGTGTTAGTATGCCAGCCTCATTTTTCTTTCATTTTCTTTTCTTACCATCGTGAGAATTTCTTCTTTATGTTTTTTGAGCAATGCAAGAAAATCATCTTTTACACCCTGTTTTGCACCTGACATTGTAATAATAGGGTTGTAGTGGATTACCGTTGAGCCGCCGCCGGAGTTTACTCCTCTTGATTGGGCTTTTAAGGGGAGTGATTTAAAACTCAATGCCTTGTTCATCGCAGCAACAATCGGCAACGGTTTTATTGCAGATGCAATAGTTTCTGAGATTTTAACTTTGTGCAAATCTTTCAACGGACCTGTTTTGGCAGGAGAATGAGGTAGATGATCCCTAATAATTTGAGCGTGTTTGTTTATTGCAGCTTGAGTTTTGCCTGTCTTGCTTAAAAG
>JAGOIO010000133.1 GCA_017995595.1 bacterium
ACCTGTGATGACCATCTGCAATTAAAAGCGTTTTATCTTTCATTACATTTTCTATAGTCTTAATTATTTTTTCATCATCTATTTTGAAAACAATATTTTCAACGCCATTGTCATCAAAAACATCTATAAACGGCTTTTGTGTAAAATCAATTTCTTTTTCGATTTTATTTTCTGCATCAGAATAAACCATAAAAATTTGTGAAAAATTAGCTTTGCACTCTTTTGTAAGATTAAGTCTGTCTGCTTTAGGACCTGCCATTGTAAATTCGTGAGGCAAAATCTTCTTTGATTCAAAATCTTCAATTCTGTTTCTTGCAATAAATCCTTTTCTTGTAATTTTTCTACCATTTTCAGTTGTGTACTTTTGCAAAATGTAAAAAATACAAGGTTTTTCGGTTTTAACCAAAACATTTTCAGATTTCCAGTCGGTAAATGTTTTATTAGCGGATTTGTAGCAGTTGGAGTTGTCATTTATATCTTTAGAGCCTTTTGCAAGGATTAATTTTGTAATATTATAAGCACTTCTCGATTCTAAATCGTCTCTGTATTCATCTGAAATTACGTCATAAGGCGGTGCTATAACATTCTTCATTTCAACTTTTTCTTGATTGTAAACAATCGCATCTAAAGGTTTTACTTCAACCATAAACTATTTATCTCCCTCAATTTCTGCTACATCTGCAATTCTACATCAAAAATAAATACTTTAAAATAAAAACTTATTAATTATAGAAAATTTTGACTAAATCGCTATTCTCGTGATATAATCCTGATATGAAAGATACAAAAATTAATTTGACAAAACAAAATCGGTTAATACTTTTAGGATTGGTTTTGAGTACCGTTCTTATTATAACTATTGCGTTTTGGGCAACTTTTAATATACAACAAAAATTGAATGAAGGTTATCAGAATTTTGGGCAAATTATATCTAAAACACTTGCCATAGAGAGTGTTGCGGTTATAAAAGATGTTCCTGATTCTGCAAAATATAATACTTTGAAATCTCATTCACAATCTATTTTGAGTAGTAATGATGATATTGCGTTTATAGAGTTTACTGATAATAAGGGTAATATTATTTATTCTAGCAAAGACGACTTTATTGAGCAGGCTAAAACTTCAAAAATTGCAGTAAGTTCTCCTATGATTGTTAAAAAAATAGACGGTTCTTATCCTATCGGCTCCGTTATGGTTGGTCTTTCCGGAAATATTATAAATCAAATTTCTTCAACAACAAGAACGTCTCTTGTCTTTGTATTTATTGTTGCTTGGGCTGTTTTTGCTCTGGTTATTATGGTGAATACGTACCTTATTACAAGAGAATTGAGAATCTTGCATAATGGTGTAAAGAAAATTTCATCAGGTCAGTTTGGCTATAAGATTGAAGGAAAAGATGTCAGTTCCGAAGTTAAAGAATTATTCGATGCCTTTAATGATATGTCTGCAAGGCTTAGACTTTATGAAGAAAAAAATGTTGACCGATTAACAATGAATAAAAATAAATTGGAAGCAATTTTGATGAGTATCGCAAATGGTGTTGTCGTTTGTGATAATTTTGATAATATCGTTTTGGTCAATAATCAGGCTCAAAAACTTCTTGAAGTTGATGAAAAAGAAATTTTAAATACAAAAATTCAGTTGTTCTGTGATACAAATGGGGAACTTTGCTTCAAAGAAAAAATTGAGCAGTTCAAAGATACTCCTCTTGATGTTATGGAAAATAAACCTCTTGCGTTTAACATTGAAGTTGATACAAGGGTTATTAAGGCTGTTATGTCTCCAATGTTTTCAAGAAATAAAGATTATGTCGGTTATATTATAGTCTTGATTGATGTTACAAAAGAAACTGAAATGGATAATATGAGAAATCACTTTATTTCTAATGTTTCGCATGAGTTGAGAACTCCTGTTACAGTTTTGAGAAGCTATATTGATACACTTTATAATTATGGTAATGACTTTGATTTTAATACTCAAAAAGAATTTATCGGTGTAATGAATCAAGAAATAATAAGACTTCAAAAACTGGTTAATGATATTCTTGATTTTTCAAGGTTGGAATCAAATAACATAAAGCTTGAAAAAACTAAAATGGACGTTACTAAAATTATCGAGAATTGCGTAACTTCAATGCAGGTACTTGCTCAAGAACATAATTTGACATTCTCTGTTATGAAAGAACCTGATTTGCCAGAAGTTATGTTGAATGAAGATAGCATTGAACGTGCTCTGAAAAACTTAATTTCTAATGCGATAAAGTATTCTCCTGACGGAAAAAGAATTAAGATAAGAGCCGAAAGAGCAAGAATTGGAGAGTATGTAGAAGTTAGTGTCGAGGATCAAGGTCAAGGTATTCCTGAACAATATCAACAAAAGATTTTTGAAAGATTCTTTAGAGTTGAAAATGATACTCATACAATAAAAGGAACAGGTCTTGGACTTCACCTTGTAAAAATAGCAATAGAAAAGCACCACCAAGGTCAAGTTTTTGTACAATCAAAAGTCGGTGAAGGTTCTACTTTTGGCTTTAGATTGCCGATAAATGTCGTGGACGAAGAAGATGAGAGTAATAATCCTGAAGCCTCTGAAACTGAGTCATCTGCCCCTGAAGAAGTAGCAGTTTCTACTCAACAAGCGTTGCCGGAAGAGCAGGTTCAAGCTCAAAGCTCTCAAAATACTCAACCTCAAGACTACTCTCAAGACGAATCTCAAGACCAACAAGTATCCAAAGAACAGAATGCTCCGCAATCTCATAATCCAGATGATAATTGGGAAATAAGTTTTGGCGTTGAGAAAAAAGATATTTAACTATTAAGTTGACGAAATTTAAGACGTATTAAAGGCTTTTAAAAAGTCGTCTTGTACTCGAAAAAGCTTGTATTTATTGGCTTTTGTCAGTTTTGTTTATACTTTTAAAATGTTAAGAATGTTAAGAAAATAATTCAAATTTGAAATTCATCTTAACATTTCTTAAAACATGACTTGAAATTTGATATACAATGTGATATATTAAATATATACAAAGTATTTAGTTCCAATTCTCTAATTTAAGAATGCAGATTTAAAAATTTATAAAAATATTGAACCCCAATAAATTGTATAGGTCATTATACAGTTTAGATTGTTGTGTCAAAATGCCCAAAACAGGGCATTAGTCGTCGTGGAAAAATGTAGTGTAAAATACAAGGAGTAACAACATGCGTGAATTAACAAGGAATGCAAAAAAATCAGAAAACAGCTTTGATGAAAATGATACCGTATTGAATGCTTACATGCGAAAAATTGCAAAGTGCAGAAAATTATCTCCAATTGAAGAAAGACAATTTGCAAAATTAGCTCATGAAGGAGATGAGAGAGCAAGAATGGAACTTGTTCAAGCAAATTTAAAATTAGTTGTTACTATTGCAAGAAAAGCAATACATATTTCACATATGCCAATGGTTGACTTGATACAAGAGGGCAATTTAGGCTTGATGGTTGCTATTGAAAAATTCAACTGGAAGTTGGGATATAAATTTTCAACGTATGCGAGTTGGTGGATAAAACAAGCAATGTTTAAAGCCCTTTCAGAGCAATCACATTGTATGAAGATACCTGTTTATATCCAAGAAACTTTGTCAAAATATTCAAAATTGAAATCAGAAATGGAAAGAAAATACAACTGTCAAGTTAAAAGTGAAGCTGTTGCAAAGGAAATGAATATTGCACCGGAAAAGATTGACGTATATTTATCAGCATATTCTCAAGCTGTTTCAATCGAAAGTGGAATAGAGCTTAATAATGGCAAAGAGATAAATGTAAGTGATATTTTAGAAGACGAACGTTCTTGTGTTTGGCGAGAAGTTGAGTTTGAAAATTTGCAAAAGGATATAGAAAATGTCGTATCTACATTAAAGCCAAGAGAGCAAGAAGTTGTAAGAATGCGTTATGGCTTAGGTGATAGTGAAAGATGTACCTTAGAAGAAATTGGTAACTTGTATGGAGTTACGAAAGAATGTATAAGACAAACAGAAAAAAGAGCGTTAAATAAAATTCGAGTATCAGGACAAGAGCTTTTAAACGCATATATGGCTTAGTCTTTTTGTAAGTCGAGAGTCTTATGAAAACTACAAATTACGAGGTCCTTCTGAACTTGTTTGAACTACCGGAAACATATTTCAGCCGAAAAATTATGTTTTAAAATTTTTCATAATGGTTAAACTGTTAAAAATGCGTTTTCAATTTCTTCTGAAATATCAAATGATTGACCACTTTTTATCTTAAATTCGGCGTTAATCAAATTCTCTCTAAGCTTTACAAGGTCTTTGAGTGGTGTATCTTTCATCTTTTCCAATGTCTTTTGAACTACAAATTCATGTTGACCGACCATTCTTGATATTTCTGCAAATGA
>JAGOIO010000134.1 GCA_017995595.1 bacterium
ATTCAAGCTGATTTTGAGCATTTGTCAAATATAGTGCAAATTTTAATGCTGAAGTTTTATGATTTGCCTTTAGCGGAATAACCAGATTCATTAAAGAAAAATCATTTTGTCCCAAATCACCTGTAATTTGAGGTGCAACATCTGTTGTTTTATATGTTGAAGGAGAGTTTTCTTTTATCATATTAAGGAAATTCGCACCTGCTTGAAAAAATACAATTTGACCTGACATATATTTTTCAAGAGCTTCACGTTGAGTTTGAGTAATAGATTCCTTTGGTATCATGTTTTTAGAGTAAAGATTTTTATATGAATCAAAAATTCTTACACTCTTTTCACTATTAATCTTTTCAGGAGAATTTACTCCGTATTTATTTAAGACTTTTAACATTGTGTCATTTTCCGTAATCGTAGGCATAAATGCAAACGCACCTGTTTTCGCTTTAATTTGAGGAGAAATATTTGCTAAGTCCTCATAAGTCTTTGGCAAGACTGTTAAATCGGATTTGTCAAACAAGGCCTTGTTATAAATTGTAATTGCAGAAGTTGCATACCAAGGAATTGCATACAAATTTCCGTTATACTCTAAAGACTTTATAATTTCTGAATTAAATTGCTCGGTTTTTGTTTTATCAATTTTTTCCAATGCACCTTTTTGTGCAAGAATTGCTGAAAAATCAGGATTTAGATTTACTAAGTCTGGCGGTGTATTGCTTAAAATCGCAGCAAGAGTTCTTTTTTCACCCTCTGAAAACGGTACATCAATCCATTTTATTTTTATTCCGGGATTTTCTTTTTCGAAGCTTTTGATAACACCATTCATATATGGCGTAAAATCAGACATTTGAAGAGTCCAAAAAACAACTTCATTTTTATCCGTCTGATTATCATTTTTCCAGACAAACGGAATTATACAAATACATACTATTATCGTAATTATTGCTGTTATTTTTTTCATTTTCTTGTCCTTTTAAATACTTATGCAGATTTTATATGCTACAATTATACTATGAATAATTTATTTACAGAACTTGAAAATCAAAATAAGCAAATTCCGTTGGCTGAAATACTACGTCCGAAAAATTTAGAGGAATTCTTAGGACAAAGTAATGTCGTTTCGGCAAGAAGTCCTATTATAAATTTATTAAAAACAAACAGGCTTTTTTCACTTATTTTGTGGGGAACACCGGGTTGTGGAAAAACAACACTTGCAAGGCTTATTGCAACACAAACACATGCAAATTTTATTGAAATCTCAGCCGTAACATCTGGAGTAAAAGATATAAAAGAAGCGGTTGAAAGAGCAAAAGAAGCACTTCGAGCAGGAAGTAAGACAATTTTATTCATAGATGAAATCCATAGATATTCAAAGACTCAACAAGATGCTCTTCTGCCTCATATTGAAAACGGGACAATATTTTTAATAGGCTCAACAACAGAAAATCCGTCTTTTCAAGTAAATCCTGCACTTATGTCAAGAGTACAGGTAATAAGGCTTAACCCTATTGATGATGAGAGTATGGAAAAAATTATTTCAAAAGGTTTTGCATATCTTTCAAAACAATACGAAGCACTAGATGTCGAAAAAAATGTACTTGAATTTATCACAAACCTTGCAAGAGGTGATGCAAGAACAGCACTTAATTTAGTAGAGAATGCTTATTTTGCAAGTGATTTAACAAAAGAGAACAAACGAAATTTAACATTAAAGATTATAGAAGAAATTTCTCAAAAAAGATATACAAGATATTCAGAAAATGACCATTATGATTACGCATCAGCTTTCCAAAAAAGTTTAAGAGGAAGTGATGCAAATGCCTCAATTTATTATCTTGCAAAAATGATTATCGCAGGAGAAGATCCAAGATTTATAGCAAGAAGATTGATTGTAACCGCTTCAGAAGATGTAGGACTTGCGGATACAAACGCACTTACAGTTGCGGTTAATGCATTTAAAGCTGTCGAGCTTTTGGGATTACCTGAAGGAAGAATTCCTCTGGCACAGGCAGTTATTTATGTTGCAAACGCTCCAAAATCAAACTCTGCTATTTGTGCGATAGATTCTGCATTAACAGATATACAAAACGGAAAAGATTTTCCGCCACCAATGCACCTTAGAGATGCTCATTACAAAGATGCCAGCAAGTACGGTTTTGGAATAGGTTATATTTATTCTCACTCCGCTCCTGACACATATCAGCAATTTTTACCTGATGAACTTGTTGACAGAAAGTATGTAAAGGACATACCTGAAATTCAAGTATGTCCTAAAAATAAAGATTATAAAAATTCTTTAAATAAAATGATTAAAGAAACTAAAGACTAAGCCTTTGTATCAACACCGTTTCCGGCTGCAGCACCTTCGCCAGTTGTACCTGTTGCTTCACCTTCTCCACCTTTTTTAAAGTGAGCCATTAATTTTTCAATCGTATTATCATAAACCCAGTCTGTTGATTTTGCATAATAATATTTTGCTTTATCAATTAATTTTGCATCTTCGGCAGGCTTTGTCAATGTATGAACTCCGTCTTTTCCGACTGCATCAATTCCTTTTAAGTCATGGAATACACCTTTTCTTAATCCAACAGCAACTGCAGTTAATGCAGCACCTTCAAGTACCAATTTGCCTAAAGAATGGAAAATGCTGTGTTCTTCCTTTGGAGGCTTTATTCCTAAATCTGCCATAACCGCTTGGTCGAGGCTATATAACCCCGGATTTGTCATTTGAGCCTGACTGACCTTATCTGAATACCCCATTTGAGCACCCGGTTGATAAGAATTCCCCTGAATTGGAGCTACCATATTCTAAACCTCCTATTAATTACACACCTTACATATCATGAAAGTCGAAAACCATGTAGTTATTGACTAAAAGAACTTTTTTTAATAGAGTTTCGTTACATTTATTTACATTTATGACTATTTTTGGAATATTATCAGCTTTACCGTAATCATGTATATTGGAGAGGTTTATCGGGAATTTAAAATATTTTCGAATAATTTAATTATAAAGGGATAGCA
Source organism: bacterium (assembly GCA_017995595.1). Taxonomy (GTDB): domain Bacteria; phylum Cyanobacteriota; class Vampirovibrionia; order Gastranaerophilales; family Gastranaerophilaceae; genus JAGOIO01. The sequence goes on from JAGOIO010000134.1 coordinate 3,019, forward strand.
TGGGACTTTTTAGAAATAAGAATATAATAGCAATTACAGAAGAAGATTTGAATGATGCAAAATTATCATCATTGTTTCCTAAAGAAGAATTGAACAAAAAAAGAGCTTTTATGGACGTTTTGGGAGCAAGATTAGCTCTCAGAATTCTATTTTCTCAAAAGTTTGAAGCAAACAATATTTACAGTATGTACACAAGTCAAAATGTTTTAGAAAAAATTGATTTGGCAGATATTTATTTAGACAATATAAAATTCGACGTTAGACTTGTTTTTAATTCTGATGAAATTTTTGTTCCTCGCTCACATTTTGACTACGAAATAACCCCTGATATCTACTTTGCATTATGCCTAAACAACGATTTAACCTCTGCTGAATTCATAGGATTTTTTACACCCGACCAAATTGATAAAAATAACTGCAATTCTGATTTTTACTTTATTAGTAAAGATTCTATAACACCTGCTGATGAATTTAAGAAAACAATGAAAAAGTTTTCTCCAAAAGAACCTATTATTGTAAGCGAAAATAAAAAAGAAGAAATATTTGGAAAGCTTCTTGCATTTATTGACAGCGAGCTTAATTATGACGAAGAAAAAGAAATGTTACAAGTTCTTGCAAATAATATTGATTTAAGAGAAAAATTAGTAGAACTTGAGAATTTTGAAGAATTATCAAACAGAACTGCAAACAGCGGACTTTTACAAGATAATTTCTTTGATGTAATCGGAGCTCAACAAGTTACTGACGACAAGCTTCCTGAAGGTGCAGAAGAAGTCGTAATTGACTTGAATGACAATGATAATAAACCAGAGGATAATGATAATAACATCAAAGAAAAAGATACAGATACAGACAAAAATAATAATTCAGGTCTTGCAACAGGTGCAACGCTTTTAGGTGGTGCGATTGCAGGCGGAATTATCGCAGGTGCTACTGCAGCTAATGCTTCTGAGGCCGGTATTGCCGGAAGTACAGCGGAAGCCTTAGGCTCTGCAACAATTTCAGGAGTCGGAGCCGGTGCAAAAGCTGGTGCTGATATTGCTTCTAATCTTGCATCTAATACCGCTGATTTAGCAAATAATATTTTATCCGATAAAAATAATACTTCTGAAAATAATATAAATACACAAATTCCAAGCTCTTCTTCTGAAGATTTCGATGATATCATCAATTCAATGAACGACGAAAAAAATACATCAATTAATAAAAACGACGAAGATGAGATTGAGTTTACAAACAATGATGATTTTAATTTTGATGATTTAACAAGCGATAACAACAACGAATTTTCTGATTTTGACGATATATTATCTGATACAAAAAATGAAGACGATGAATCATCAATTTCATTT
>JAGOIO010000135.1 GCA_017995595.1 bacterium
TTTCATCAGCTATTTCTTTTAAGTATGAATTATCTTCCTCTTCAACAAAATCAACTTCAGAAGAGATTGGAGTTGTAGAAAAAGATTCAGTTTCATCAGCTATTTCTTCATTTTGAGCTTCTTCAACCTCTTCAACAGCTTGAGCTTGAGGAGCAACTGTATTGTAAGTTACTTCTTCTGCAGTTTCTGTTTCAATATTAAGTGCTTGAGCGTATTCCTTAGTGCATTCTGAAGAAGCTGTAATTTTAGCCAAATCCGAATTCATCGAGCTTAAAAGAGCCTTAACACTAAGAAGTTGAGATTTGTTTAAGTCAACATTTCCCAATTTAAGTTGGATTTTCTTATTGTGAGCTTCAGGAAGTTCTAAGATATCACTAAGTCTGTTAATAATATCTGTAGTATCTTCGGCATCGCTCAAATCTATAATAAAACCGTTTGTATTAAAATTATTATCCATTATTATCCTTTTATCCTCACGAATATAAATATTGCTATTTATAAAAAATATTTTCTAATATAATTTTAGCCGAAATATTTTATATATACAAATAAATGTTTCTTTTTATTTAGAAGAAAAATTTTTAAGTATAGCGGGGCATGCCCGAGCATGTAATTTTTACAAAACTTAATCAAAAATAAAACCATGGAAAAGCATGTGCGGAGCATGTTTTCATGATTTAAAATTCTAAGAACATGTCAGAGAGGGGCTTTAAACGGTACGGACAAGTGTCAAATATACACTATAAGCATGATTAGGTTGATTGTTTCAAAATGTAATATTAGACCTAAAGTGGCTTGAAAAAACATTCTTAACCCATATAATAAGAATAAATCAAGGTGAGACAAGCCTTGGGGGGTAGTTGAAAAATTAAAGAAACGGATATGTGAGGAAACAAATAGGGGATATTTTGTGCCTTAACGAAGTTTTTTGGAAATATACTCGGAGGAGGAAAGTTGTTAAGAAGTCGAGACATGGGAAGAGCAGTTGCAGTAAGACGTTGGACACCAACGGCTATAGATTGTTATAAAAGGGGTTGTAACTGTGAAGGTTGTTTCTATAAAGATTTCTTTAGCGGAACAACTCAAAAATGCCAAATGAAAGCATCAGTTTTGGAGTTGGTGAGAGTAATCGGAACTCCTGATGTTGAGTTGCAACAGGTTATTCATGATTAGTTTTTTCAAATGAAAATGATTTAAAAATTTAGACCAATACTATTAATAAATACTCTATGGTGAAGCCAAAAGGTTTCACTATTTTTTTATAAATTTTTCCAAAATAAAATAGCTGTTTTAATATTATTGTGAAATTATTTCAAAATTAGGGTAACTTTCACCAGCTTTATATTTTACAGAAGCTTCTTTTAGAGCTTTGACAAGAACTTCGTTAATTTTTACATCTGTTCCGTCTTTTATAACAACTTTTTGTGGAGCTTGTTGTAGGAGAGTATATCCTTGACCTCCATCTGCGATATAAGAATCTATTGCACACTTATATTTTTTATTTGATTTTATCGGGTTTGCATTAGAATCCAATATGGGCTTATTGTTTATATAAATCTGTTTTATTACAAATTCTTTAGCTTTAGAATTATCTTCTCCGATGATTTTCACATTGTTTGACGATTGTAAAAATCTTGGGTTACTTACGCCGTAACCTCGACTTTTTAATGCATGGTCAAAAACTTCTTTTATTTGACTATTGTTTAACTCGACAGTTTTTATCGGAGTTTCTGCAATTATTGCTTTTTTTAAATTGTAATTAGTTATATAAGATTCAGGCTTATATTCCAAAGGCTTCATTAAAAATCCTGTTGAGAAGAAGGCAATATCAGATTTAGCAACGCTTTTCATATTATCAGCGAGAAAACTTCCCAATGGGCTTGGGTTTGAATACTCTTTTGTAAGATTTAATGTTGATGGTGCTATTTTTTCCATTAAATGACTTTCGTCTTCAAATTTTTCTATATCTTTTTCAAATAGCGGATTTAGCTTGATGTTATCATTTGTAATGAGTTCAGCATCTTTTAACTGTTTTATATTGCCATCGTTCACGATGTTCATTTTATACATTGTATCTCCGAAGGCGTGCGGATAGAAAATTTTACGTTCTTTGTCTGGCTGGATAAATTCGTGGTCATGTCCTCCAACTACGAGGTCAACATTTATGCCATCTGCTTTACACGTATTAACTATTTCTTGGCTTGATGGCATATAGTCATGATTCAATATAATTACATTGTCAGGCTTTTCATTTTTTATGGCATTTGTTATTTCTGTTAAAACTTCTTGTTGCTTTTTAGGTATAATTCCATATTTAGAAGTATTTATGTTATCAATACAAAAACCTGTTACTAAATTCTTGTCTCCGTCTCTGTTTATAATTGTATAAGGTCTAATCCAATCAGGTCTTTTTCCTGTGCTGTCAAAAATGTTGGCACAAACAGTGTGAATCCCTTTTTTAGCAAAATCTTTTACTGTGTCAATTAAGAAAGTAAGGCTTTCTTTGTTGAATCCAAAGTCATTATTCCCGAGAGTCATAACCATTTCGATATCTGGTTTGGCTTCTTTCATCTTGATATAGCTGTCTTTTTCAAGTTCTTTAGGATAAATCCCTTTAAAAATATCTCCGCAATTTAGAAGTAATACGTTTTTGTCCTGTTTTGTATCTTGAAGAATTTTAGATAAAAACTTACAGGTTTTTCTTGTTTCCTGATGCGTATCAGTTATTGCATAAATCTTTGTAATTCCGTCAAAACTTGTAGAGCTATTTTTATTTTTGCATAATTGCATATTTATACTGCCTGCCATTGTCCATGTAAACTATATACAATATATAAATCAAAATAGATTAAAATTTGCTATATTTTTAAAATTCTTAACTAATATTAAACTATTAATAGTTTACACATAAAACTCATAAGGACTGTATTGCCCTAAAACGCTTTTGTATTTTGAATAATTTTCATCTTGAGTTCCGTCGTCATTGTATTTATCCATAAATTGGCGAGCCATTTCGACAGTAGAAGCATCTTCTGTTGTTAAATTTTCTTTTGAAGAAACACTCATAAGCATATTGTTTAAAATCTGTTTTCTTTGTTTTGGTGATGCTTTTTTAAGTGCCTTTTCTGTAGTTTCCATTTTTCTTTTAAACTGATTAACAACTCTGGCTAAATCTGCATCATTATCTACCATATCTTGTTCTTCTTTTGAAAGCTTTTCGCCTCTTGCAACTTCTTTCAAAATTAATTGTACTTTATCTACAAATGCCAAAGCTTCAGCTTTATCTTGTTCGTATAAAGCTTTATCTATTTCAGGGTTATTTGCCCTTGCATCATTATACTCTTTTAATTCTGCTTGAGTTTTATTCTTCTTTTTATGAAGTTCTAAAACACGACTATATTCTGCATTTTTGCTATTTGTTGAAATCCTATTCATAAAATTGTGTCCCTACATTTTTGGTTAAAAAACATTATTAAATAATGAAAATGCTATGTTTGGATAGCTTTTAGATAATCTCTATTACTATTATAACTCATTTTATTCTGAATTTCAACATGTTTTACAAACTTTTGTGATAAAATTCCGTGGGGGTATTTTAAAATGAATATTAATAAGGTTGCAAAAGTAACTTTAATCTTTTGGATAATGAAAATTTGTGCTACAACTCTTGGGGAAACAGGTGGAGATATGTTTTCTATGACGTTTAATATAGGATATCAAAAAAGTTCTTTGATATTTATAACCCTATTCCTAATTGTAATGACAGTACAGGTTTTAGCAAAAAAATTCAATCCGTTTCTTTTTTGGACGGTTATTTTGTTAACAAGTACCGCCGGTACAAATATTTCTGATTTTATGGATAGAACTTTACATCTTGGTTATGCAAGAGGTTCATTAATATTGGTTGCAGGATTAATAACGGTTTTAACTGCGTGGTTTTTGTGCGAAAAATCTTTGTCGGTAAGTAATATACATACGCATAAAGCTGAGTTGTTTTATTGGTTTGCTATTCTTTTTTCAAATACTTTAGGTACTGCGTTTGGCGATTTTCTTTCCGATAACCTCAATTTGGGGTTTGCCGGCGGTGCAATTCTTATTAGTAGCTTGATTTTCTTAACGATACTGGCATGGAAATTTACAAAAATCAGTCCTGTATTGTTATTTTGGATTGCTTTCGTTCTAACTCGTCCGTTTGGAGCAACTTTTGGCGATTTTATGACAAAGCCCGTAGCAAAAGGCGGTTTGAATTTTGGGACAATAGGTTCTTCAAGTGTTTTGATTGTAATCTTAATAGGTTTAACATTTTACACCTATTTTAAAGAAAAACATATTTCAAATTCGAATGTATAAAGTT
>JAGOIO010000136.1 GCA_017995595.1 bacterium
ATTGCATTTTTTGTAAGATTATATCAGGTGAAATTCCATCAACAAAAGTTTATGAAAACGAATACGTTATTGCAATAAAAGACTTAAATCCTAAAGCAAAAGTTCACATACTTGTTATACCAAAAGTTCATGTGGACTCAATGAATGAGCTTGAAGATGAAAAACTTATGGCAGAAATTCTAAAAGGCGTAAAAGAAGTAGCAAAAGTTATGAAAATAAATTCATATAGGATTCAGGTAAATACAGGAAAAGCCGAAGGACAAGAGGTAATGCACCTTCATTACCATGTTTTGTCAAATACTATTAGCAAATAAGAACAAACTAAGACATTGAAAGAAAAACAGGAGCAATTATGACAGAAGAATTTTATAAAGAAATTACCCCCGCAGGATTTGGAGTAGCAATAAAGGTAAAGAAAAAATTATTTTCAGACCAATCAGACTTTCAAAAAGTCGAGGTTTTTGAAAGTGATTCAAGACTTGGAAAGTTTTTAACTCTTGACGGACTAATGATGTTAACCGAGGGAGATGAACCTTTTTACCACGAAATGATAGCACATATTCCAATGATGACACACAAATGTCCCAAAACAGTTTTGGTAATAGGTGGCGGAGACGGCGGAACAATAAGAGAAGTTTTGAAACATGATACTGTAGAAAAAGCTGTTTTATGCGATATTGACGGTATGGTAATTGATGCGTGCAAAAAATATTTACCATCAGTTGCGGGAGAGCTTGACAATCCAAAAGTTGAAGTTCATGTTGCAGATGCTATTGAATTTGTCAAAGACAAAAAAGATATGTATGACATAGTTTTAATTGACTCTACAGACCCTATGGGTCCGGGAGAAGGATTATTTACAGAAGAATTTTATACTAACGTAAAAAATTCACTAAAAAAAGGTGGAATAATGGTTGCACAATCTGAATCACCTGTTGTTAATAAATCTGAAATCAAAAAAATGTATGATTTGTTGAAAAAAGTTTTTCCAATTACATCAACATACACTTCACCTATCCCGACATATCCCGGTGGATATTGGGCTTGGGCTTATTGTTCTGTTGACGTTGAACCTTTATCTTACATTGATGAAAGACGATGTGCTGAAATCACTAAAAAATGTAAAATTTATAATAAGGAATATCATCAGGCAAGATTTGCACTTCCAAACTTTTTGAAAGAACTTGTAGGATAATACGATAAATTTGAGATTAATAAAAAAGGTTTTGCCAAAATCTATTGAGGCAAGACCTTTTTTGGATTTAAAATATTTTTTTCATCAAACATTTTTTTCATTCGTTTCATATAATCAAGAGCAACATTATTTATAGCATAAGTCATATACTTAGTTTTTTCAGAACCGATACCGTGTTCACCAGAAAGAGTACCACCTAAATCAACGGCAAGTTTATGAATTTCATCTTTTGCAATTTTATAGTTTTTCAAATCCTCATCATTATTTATATCCAAAGGAATATTCGGGTGAACATTTCCATCTCCGACATGCCCCATAATACAAACAATAACATTATTTCTATCGCAAATTTCTCTTATTCCCTCTACGAGTTTTGCCATATTTTTTCTTGGAACGACAACGTCCTCTGCGACAACATTTGGTTTTAACTCAGCACAAGCTCCAAAAGATGAACGCCTTGATGTCCAAAACACTTCAGCTTCTTTTGCATCTTTGCAAACTTCAATAGCACTTGCACCGGCCTTCTTACACATCTCAACGACTTTAGCCTGTTGATAATCAATCGCAATACTAAATCCATCAACTTCCAAAAATAAAACAGCTTCTTTATCTGTTTTAAATCCCGCAGGACAAAATGATTCTATCGTCTGGATTGTTTTTTTATCCAAAATATCCAATGTTGACGGCGTAATTTTCCCCTCAATAATTTTATTTACCGCCAAAGTTGCATCAGATATTTTATCAAAATATGCAAGTACAAGTCTTGAAGTTTCAGGCTTTGGAATAAGCTTCAAAGTTGCTTCTACGATAATCCCGAGTGTTCCCTCTGAACCTATAAAAATATCTGTTAAATGATACCCTGTAGAGTTTTTAACCGTATTTGAACCTGTTCTCAAAAGTGTACCGTCTGCTAAAACTACCTTTAAATCAATAACGTAATTTCTTGTATTTCCATACTTAAAAGTCCTTGGACCACCTGAAGAAAGTCCGATACTTCCACCAATTGTTGAGACTTTTAAATTAGACGGATCGGGAGGATAGAAAAGTCCAAATTCTTCAACTCTTCGTTGCAAATCCCCAACTACAACACCTGCTTGAACTCTTGCCGTTAAATTTTCCTGACTTATTTCGAGAATTTTGTTCATTTTGGTAAAATTCAAAACTATTCCGCCACTCTCAACAATACACGCCCCAACTAAATTTGTTCCTGCACCTCTTGATATAATAGGAATTTCATTATCATAAGAAAGCTTTGCAATTTTTTGAACTTGCTCAATTTCTTCTACAAATACAACTACCTCCGGCAATTGGTCAATATTAGGCTTATTTGTCGCATCTAAAGCATATACGTAGCGTTCTTCAACACTTGTCAAAACATTTTCAGCTCCGACAATTTTCTTTATTTCATTTATTAAACTCTTATTCATAATCTTTTTTCTAAAGCTTTAAATTCCTACTCATCAACATAAGATGTTAATTTTTGAAGTCCTTCATTTAGCATTGTCAACTGCTTTTCGATATTATCAACTTTCTTTGCAAGTTTTGTATTTGCTTTTTCTTTTGGCATTGAAGCTTCAAATCTTGCAACAACTTCTTCAACTATTTCTTTTACATCAACAGTTCCAGACTTAGTTGTTCGCTTAGTAGAAAGTTTCTCGATTTTAGATTCTAATCTTTCAATATGCTCTTGTTGAGATTCAAATCTTTCTGAAATTGTGTTTAAAAGTTTATCCTCATCATATTTTGGCAAACCTTTTTTGATTTCAGAAATAGCATTTTTTACTTCATCTATTTCAGAAACTTTTTCTACTGTTTCAGAGATAGAGCCGATATCTTCACTTGCAGTATCAACCCACTCTGCCAAGTACATTAAAGCTTGATTAAAGATTTTGTCAGATTTTACGCTTGATTGAATCATCTTATTTACATTTTCAATCTTATTTTCAATTCTTCTGTTAACTTCAGTAGTATCCATGTATCTGACTTTTTCGTCCAAAACTGAAACTACATTTTTAAAGTCATCTATATTTGATTTTAAAGCATTATAAGATTCATCTGAATTAAGCAATAACTTATTTGTTCTTGTACTTATACTTACCAAATCCTCATTCATCTTATCCAAATTGTTCAATTTATCTAAATATTCAAGATTATTCAAATTATCAGACTCTGCAGTTTCCGGTTCTTGAGTTAACTTAGCTTGAGCCTCTGCAATTTCTTTTAAAGAAAGTCTTAATTTTGCAATATCAGTTTCGACATCAGATAACGTATAAGAATCTTCATCATCATCTTCATTACTTTCATTTTCAGGAGAAGAAACGCTTGCCAAAAGTGCTGTATCCTGTAATGAAGCTATATGGTCCTTAACTTCTTCAATTCCCTGTTTTATATCAAACAAATTACCTGAAGAATCGGCACTATTCTGATGTAGCGTATCCAAACTTGAAATTATATCATCAAAGTTTGAACCTAATGCAGATTTTATTTCTTCAGCTTTAGTTTCAACTATATCTTCGACATCGGCTTTTTGAACGCCTGTACATTGATTTGGAATATCAATACATATTGAATCAATTTTTTCACCAACATATTCTTTTATTTCGCCGACTTGTTGAGTTGAAAACTCTTTCAATTCATCTGTTTTTTCAGCAACGAAATCTTTGATATCCTCAGCTTCAACGACAAAAGAAATCTGGTCAAAAACGCTCAAGATACTTTCTAGAAGTTCACTCTTCAAATTTTCTAAATCTTGTTTTATATCAACAGCCTCTGATGTAGTTTCAGGTTGCACTTGAGCTAAAGATTGTAATTTCGTATCAAACTTAGTTAAAATAGTTTTTACATCATCTTGAATTGGTTCAAGACCTTCAAGTTTTGAAAGCGAATTCAAATTTTCTAAAGCTCTCAAATTTCCAAGAAGTTGAGACTGCGAATCAATTGTTGATTTAATTTCAGCAACTTGTGCTTCCAACGGTTCTAAATTCACTTCTACTTGAGCAGGTTTTTCTTCTACTTCGGAAAAATCATCTAATGTAGAATTTACTATTCCGTCAAGCTTTTGATTAAGAATTTCAAATTTTTCATCGTAATTAACAGGTGTTAAAT
>JAGOIO010000013.1 GCA_017995595.1 bacterium
TATATTATTTAAACTATACAGCTTTAGCTTTTTCTTCTTCGCTAACACCTTTTATAGTCAAATTAACTCTTCCACGTTCATCGATTTTAATAACCTTAACGATTACTTCATCGCCAACATTTAAGTGTGGTTCAATTGTTTCAATTCTCTCGTTACAAACTTGAGAAATATGAACCATACCATCTTTGCCACCGCCTAATTCAACGAAAGCACCGATAGGTATAATTCTTACGACTTTACCTTTTATAATCATACCGACTTCAGGTTTGAAAGTGATGTCTTTTATCATCTTCATTGCTATATCAGCACCTTCTTGGTCGTTAGATGTAATCGTAACAACACCTGAATCTTGAATATCAATTTCAGCACCAGAAGCATCAACAATCGCTCTGATTTGTTTACCGCCAGGTCCGATAACTGAACCGATATCTTCATTCGCAATCTGCATTGTAAATATTCTTGGTGCATATTGAGACATAGAACCTGGAGCTTGAATAGCTTCTCTCATCTTACCCAAGATAAACAATCTACCTTCTTTAGCTTGCTTTAATGCACGTCTCAAAGTATCATTTGAAATTCCTTTTGCCTTCATATCCATTTGAAGAGCAGTAATAGCTTCATCGTTACCTGTAACTTTAAAGTCCATATCACCTAAGAAGTCTTCAATACCTTGTATATCAGTTAGAACAACGGGTTCATGACCTTCTTCAGTAATCATACCCATTGCAACTCCGCCAATCATACATTTAACAGGAACACCTGCATTCATCAAAGCCATTGAAGTACCGCAAGTTGATGCCATTGATGTAGAACCGTTTGATTCCAAGATATCAGAAGTTACTCTAATTGTATATCCAAATTCTTCAAAAGAAGGAAGTGCAGGAATATTAGCTCTTTCTGCCAAATGTCCGTGTCCAACTTCTCTACGTCCAGGACCTCTTAATGGTTTTACTTCACCAACTGAGAATCCGGGGAAGATGTATTTATGCATAAATCTTTTTTCAGTTTCAGGATCAACACCGTCAAGTTCTTGTTTCATTCCGGGACCTGCTAATGTTGCAACTGACAAAGCTTGAGTTTGTCCTCTTGTAAATACTGCAGAACCATGAGCTCTAGGGATAACTCCAACTTCACACCAAATAGGTCTGATTTCATCAGGTTTTCTACCATCAGCTCTAACGCCTTCGTTAACAATCATCGCACGCATAACTTTCTTTTCAGCATACTTAAATTGTTCTGCAACAAAATCAATTCCAGTTTCTTCAATCATTTTTTTGATTGGGTGTTCATCATCTAAAGCTTCAACTTTTTCTCTTACCAAAGTTTTTGCTTCGTCCAATTTATTTTGTCTGTAAGCTCTGTCAAAATTATGATAAGCATCAAAAATCATATCATAAGCTGTATCATGAATCATTGTATCTAGTTCAGTAACATCATAAGGATTTGTAAATTCTTCCTTTACGATACCACATTCTTGAGCAAACTTAACTTGAGCTTCACATTGTTTTTTAATTTCGCCTTGAGCAAATTCAACAGCTTCCATAATTTCATCTTCAGTTACAAACTTGCAACCTGCTTCAACCATAATAACTGAATCTGCAGTACCGGCAACAACGATATCAAGATTTGATTTTGCAGATTGTTGGTGTGTAGGGTTTGCAATCATTTGACCGTCTAGTTTTGAAACTCTAACCGCACCGATAGGTCCTTCAAATGGAGCACCTGAAAGCATTAATGCAGCTGAAGCTCCAAGCATTGCCAATGTATCAGGTTGATTTTCTTGGTCATAGCTGAATAATTGAGCAACAATTTGAACATCATTTCTATATCCCTTAGGGAATAAAGGTCTTATTGGTCTATCAATCAATCGTGATACTAAAATAGCTTTATCACTTGCTTTTCCCTCTGAACGGTTATATCCTCCGGGGATTCTTCCGATTGATGACATTCTTTCTTCATAATCTATTAATAATGGGAAAAAGTCTATTCCCACTCTTGGTTCTTTGCTTATTGCAGCGTGTACAAATAGCATTGTATCTCCGCATCTTACTGTAACAGATGCTCTAGCAGAATTTGCATACTTACCGGTTTCTATTTCAACAATTTTTCCACCGATTTCAATTTGTGTCTTTTTTGTCTCTACCATTTCTTTCACTTTCCAACGTAACTCTTACGTTTTTCATTTTGTTATACACTTCGTTTTATAACAAAATTATACTTCAAACATACAAATTGTGGAAATTTGTTTTTTTTTATGTAAACATGATACTTGTCATTAGAATAATAAAGAGATATTAAAAATATGGATACACAAAACTCGATGAAACTACAAAATACAATGTCCAAAGATGCCTTTAAATACGGATATTTATTAAAACGAATTTACCCATACATAAAAAAAGTTTTATTCAGAGCTGTTTTAGGAATTATTGTTGCAATTCCACTTGGACTTTTAGACGGTATCACAGCAATAGCACTAAAACCTTACTTGGATTATGTTGTAAACGGGACAGCAACTGCAACTTTTACGTTTTACCATTGGACATTCCACACCAGACAATTCTGGGAAATCTTAATTCCACCTGCAATTGTACTATTTGCAGTGTTCCAAGGTGGACTTAAATACTTAAACAATTATTTGACAGATTGGACAGGTATGAAGGTTGCAAACAGTCTTAAAATAGACTTATTTAAAAAGTTAACTTCACTTGATTCAAGATTTTATGACGTAAATACATCAGGAATCGTACTTACAAGATTTTTATCAGACCCTGATACCGCATCTCGAAGCATTATTGACAATGTTAAAACTTTTATTTCAACGATATTCGGAATTTTGGGACTTGTTGGAGTGTTAATGTACACAGCTTGGAAACTTGCAATAATTGGAGTTACAGTTCTTGGAATTGCAATGTTACCCGTTGCGTTTATTAGAAAAAAAATCAAATCAGTATCTAATGCAACTATGGTTGTTGGCGGAGGTATGACAACTAACTTTAACGAAACCTTCTCCGGAAATAAAATTGTTACAGCTTACGGATTAAAAAAAGATAGAGATAAACTTTTTGAAGACCAGATTCATGAACAATTTAACCTCGCTATGTCTTTAACTAAACGTGTAGGCTGGCTTTCACCTATTATGTACTTGATAGCCTCTATCGGCATAGCACTTGTAATGGCTTACGGAAATCACCTTATCGTTTCAGGTGAACTTACTAGCGGTAGTTTCGCAGCTTTTGTAACATCTCTTTTACTATTATACAAACCTGTTAAAGGTTTGGGACAAACTCTTACAAACTTACAAAATACGTTCGTTGCTATGAGCAGAACTTTTGAACTTTTTGACTTAGTTCCTGAAATTAAACAAAAGCCTGATGCTATAGAATTAAAAGCTGTTAATAACGGTATTGATTTTAAAAATGTATGTTTTGAATATGAAAAAAATTCTCCTGTACTAAAAAATATAAATCTCTCTGTTAAAAAAGGAGAAATGCTTGCACTTGTTGGTAATTCAGGTGGTGGAAAAAGCACTTTCGTAAATCTTATTCCAAGATTTTATGATGTAAATTCAGGTTCTATAGAAATAGACGGAATAGATATTAGAGATTTTAATATAGAATCTTTGAGAAAAAATATTTCTTTCGTTTTTCAAGACAACTTCTTATTCTCTGGAACTATTAGAGAAAATTTGCTTATGGGAAATAAAAATGCAACAGAAGATGAGATTAACAATGCTATAAAAATGGCACACCTTGACGACTTTATTGATACGCTTGAAAAAGGTCTGGATACACCACTTGGCGAAAGAGGAACAACACTTTCAGGCGGTCAAAGACAGCGTGTTGCGATTGCAAGAGCTATGCTTAGAAACGCTCCTATTGTCGTACTTGATGAAGCAACATCAGCTTTAGATAATCAATCTGAAGCCATAGTTCAAAAAGCACTTGATAACTTGATGAAAAGCAAAACGGTCTTTGTTATAGCTCACCGTTTATCAACTATCAAAAATGCAGATAGAATTGCAGTTATCAATGAAGGTGAACTCGCTGAAATAGGAACTCATGATGAATTAATGCAAGTTAATGAAGGAATTTATAAACACCTTTACGAAATGCAATTTGCAAAAACAGAAGAAATTCCTGCTTAAAAAAGGTAATTATAATAATTTATACAAACAAAAACGCCGTGATTTAATAAATCACGGTGTTTTTGTTTATCCCTGAACCCATATTTATATTTTTATCTCAATAAATCTCTAATTGACCATTTCTTCGGTGCTTCTTCATTGTGGAATTTAACCAGATTTCTATATATCGGATTTGTCTGATGTGCATATTCAAAATGCTTTGTCTCTACTTCGACTTTTTCTTCAAGCATTTCTTCTGTCTTTTCTAATACTCTTAATTTTAAAAATTGTTCTTCATTCATATTTTTATTTTACCATAATTATCTCTTACTCTTATATAAAGTATTTCAAAAAATCAAAATTGCAGAGTATATACTTTTTGTAATATTTCGTTACAAAACAAGCAAATCATGCAATTTCATCATCAGTATATACTTTATATATACATAAGAAGAAAGAGGCAATACATGTTATTATTCGATTTATATCTTAAAAATTTGAATAAAACAAACGCTACAGAAGTTGGTTCTGACCAACGAACTTCTTATGTTGAGAAAAAAGAAACAGAAGCATCAACAAACCCAATTCTTGGAAAACGCATTGAAACAACACAAACATTGGATAAAAATGGTAACGTAAAATTAGCATCAGCACCTGCAAAAGCAACAGAAAAAACAGGTCTTGAAGTTGAAGGTGCAAAAAAAGAATACGTAAAAGTTGATGTTGCCAATTTACCTAAAAAAAATGTATTTTATAATACATTGGAACAATATCACCCTGGCTTTAAAAAAGCATCAGCAGAAGAAAAGAAAGAAGTTTTTGTTGAATACTTAAAACACGTTGATCCAAGCCAAAGAAAAGAAGTTATAAGCAAATTGCACGAAAATGGTTATTTTGCAGAAGTTGACCAAATGATGGTTGATTGCAACAAAGAACTTGGTGCAGATGCAATAGACACAAACCATGTAGCATTGACAGAACACCAAAACAAAGCAATTAAACATTATGAACAAAACTTAGTAGCAAAAAATTACACAAAAGCTCAAGGTCAATATCAAAATACAATTTTAAAAGACATTTATAAAAATGCAGATAAAGATGCAAAACTTGTAGCTGCAGAAAACACATACAATGTAGATAAAAAATACCAAGTTGAATCTGCAAGAATAACAGCAAAACAAGGAGACCAAGATGTAGCCGTTGCAGGTGCAGGAGTTACATATAAATTTGCAAAAGAAAATCAAGTTGAGGCAGTAAAGCTTTACAGAGCATTAAACTTGGAAAAAGTTGACTTAAAAATTGCAACTAACGAAGGCAAATACGATAAAGACAACCAAAAAGCAATTTATAAAAGTTTAATGGGTTCAAAATATGAATCAGTTTTAAAAACTGCAGCAAACGGTATTTACACACTTGACAAAGATAATCAAACTGATGCAGTAAAAATGACACTTGAAACAGGCAACAAAGATGCAATAAAACTTGCAAAAGAAAATATTGAAAAATACGATACAAAAAACAGAGAAGAAATTTCAAATACAATAAAAAATTACAAACCGGAAGAACAAACAAAAACAACAGCAAGTAACAATTCAAACACTCAATCAACAACAGTTGCACAAAAAGAAGAAACAAAAGTTGCAACAGCAACAACTACTCAAGCAAAATCAAAAACTTCTGAAGTTGAAACAAAGCTTGCAGAAATAAAATCTCAACCTGCACAAGTTCAAGAACAAGCAATTATGAATTTGTTAAACACTTCAAATGAACACGATAGAAAAGCAATTTTATTAACACTTTCTCCAGAAGAGGCTATTCATTGTATTAACAATATCAAAAACCCGACATCAGAAGAAGTTGAATTAGGAATGACTCTTGCAAGTAAATTATCACAAAAGAATAAAAAAGCACTTGTAATAAATATTTCAAAACAACACTCTGATAATGTTTTAGCTTCATTGTTATCAAAGAGTGATTCAGATATACAAGAAACATTCTTTAATACTTACGGAAAACAAACAAGTGTACTTCAATATATGGATAAAAAACAAATATCTTCAAAATTAGCAAGTCAACTTAACGCATAAAAAAGTAAGCACCGATAAAATCAATGCTTACTTTTTATTTTAAATTAACCTAAACACTTGCTAGAACTTTAGATTGTTCAAGCTGAAGAGTTACAGTAGTGATATCACAAACAGAACTTGGTCCAAAGTACTGAATAGCACCAGGAAATTTATATCTGTCATTCATAGCCCAATCTTCTCTGTTATCTTCAAGTTGTTTGAATACAGGTCCATCAAGTTCAACAAGAGCTTTTTGAATAACCGGTTTCATAGCACCGTTACGTTTTTCCATATTCATCATCATAGTAATAGGAACACCGCCTGCAAGCCATTCTGTAGCAGGTTTTGTAAGGTTTTTAATTGATGATAAATAACCTGTCAAGCCAAAACTGATTAAAGCAAAAGCATTATAGCCTAAAGAATAACAATAATCAGCATCAAAGTTTGAAGGGAAAGCACATCTGCCTTCATATCCGAAGAAGTGAGCTTGTGTTGAGAATTTACCAACATATTCACCTTGTTCCTTCATATTTGAAAGTCTTGCCTTTAACATTTCAATTAAAAGCTTTTCTGTTTCAATTTTAGAAACTTGAACATTACCGTGAGGGTCTCTGTCCATCAATAATTGAGCTTTAATCAAAGCAGGTAATGAATTATAAACTTTAGCATTTTCTGGTTTTAATCTGCTTTCAACAAGTTCGAATTTTTCGTGAGAAGATGTTGCATTAGTAAATGCTGTATCATTTTCTAATTCACTCATCAAATCATTTAAGTTAGCAATCATAGTCTTCATTTCAGGAATAAATTCAATTAAACCTTCAGGAATAATTGCAACACCGAAATTTTTACCGTTTTCAGCACGCTTTGCAATAATATTTGCCATATCTGTTACAATTGAATCAAGAGAAAGTTTTCTTTGTTCAACTTCTTCAGAAATAAGTGTAATATTTGGTTGAGTTTGCAAAGAAGCTTCAAGAGCAACATGAGAAGCACTTCTTCCCATAATTTTTACGAAGTGCCAATATTTTTTAGCTGAATTAGCATCTCTTTGGATATTTCCGATTAATTCACCATAAGTTTTTGTTGCAGTATCAAAACCAAATGAAATTTCGATTTGGTCATTTTTCAAATCGCCGTCGATTGTTTTCGGACAACCGATAACTTGAATACCTGCATTATTTTTAACAAACCATTCAGCAAGCATAGCTGCGTTTGTATTAGAATCATCACCGCCGATGATTACAACAGCAGAAATACCAAGCTTTTTACAAACAGCAAGTGCTTTTTGGAATTGTTCTTCAGTTTCAAGTTTAGTTCTTCCTGAACCGATTATATCAAAACCGCCTGTATTTCTGTAAGCGTCCATAAATTCATCAGTAAATTCAACATATTTACCATCAATAATACCTGAAGGTCCACCCAAAAATCCATACAACTTGTTTTGTGAATTTGTTTGCTTCAAAGCATCATAAAGTCCTGCAATAACATTGTGTCCTCCTGGAGCTTGTCCGCCTGAAAGGATTACACCAACATTTCTTTTTTCAAAATCTTTATTTGAAGAACCTGAATTAAATTTTACAACAGGCATGCCGTATGTATTTGAAAACAATTTTTTAATTTGTTCTGGGTCTCTAACTGATTGAGTTTTTTCGCCTTCTTCTAATACTATTGAAGAAAGTCCGCCCTGTAATGATTGAGGGAGTTTTGGTTGATACTTTAATCTTTCGATTTGTAATGGTGAAAGTTCTGACATATACTCTTCCTTTATATTTCTTGTGGGTACAAAATGTACCGCCTACTACTAAACGAAGTTAAAAATGCTACAAAGCACTATTTTGCCAACATTATACAACAAACATTCTTTTTCTTAAAGAAGCAAAAAAAAGAGTAACAAAAAAGCGAAAATCTAAAAGATTTTCGCTTTTTTAAACTTTGTCTCAACTACAAACTAAAATGTGCTTGCAGGTTTTTTTTGAGGAGCTGCACCGGGAATAGATTGCCAATTAGCAGCCATAATTTTTTTGAAAGATTTCAAAGCAGTGTCTTCTAGTTCACCCAATTCTTCAGCTTCCATAATCAATTCACGTAAAGGAAGTAAAGCTCTTGGATCTCTTAAAACACCCAAAGCAGCTGCTGCACCGGCTCTAACCAATTCATTTTCAGAGCGATTTTTCATCACTTCAATAAGAGAAGGAACAGCTTTAATATCATTTAATTTGCCTAAAGAAGTTACGGCATAAATTCTAACATTTACCCATTCGTCGTACAACATATTAATAACTTTATCAACAGCTTTTTTGTTTCCGATTTCACCCAAAGCACGAGTTGCATCACAACGAACATTTACTTTTTCATGGTCTAATGAATTCATCAAGGCATCAGTTGCAACATCACCAATTTCAATTAAGGCATCTGTTGCTGTAATACAAACTTGAGGATTTTCATCATTCAAAGCTTCAACCAAAGGTTCTACAACTATTTCACCGCCTAAGCGACCTAAAGCACGAGCTGCACGAACACGAACATCAACATTTCTGTCTTCACGCAAAGATTCAATTAAGAATGTAGTTGCTTTACAATCACCCAACTCGCCTAAAGCACGAGCGGCATATAATCGGACGGAACCGTTTTTATCATTTTTCAAAACATCAATTAAAGGTTCAACGGCTCTGGAATCACCCATTTCACCTAATACTCTTGCAGCATTATAACGAACTTTTTCTGAATTACTCGTTTTCAAATCTGTCAATAATTCATCAAAAGATTTCTTAACCTGTTTTTTCTTACTGTTCACACTAATTGTCATTCGTTTTCCTCCGACATCAAATTCTTCCACACCTTGTATCTTTTTAAAAACATTTAATATGGAATAATTTACCAATTACTTACATTATATAAATTTTTGTAACAAACTTTTTATATTAAAACGCTTGTTTTGTTCCCTACCACTGACTATTTGGGATTTACCTTCACACGAGTTCAAGGGTAAAAGCAACACTTTATACTACTATCATAACACATTTTTCATGTTTTTGCTTACATTAAGTGTATTATTTCCACTTTTTCTTTGATTGTTTTTTTAATATTAATTATGTTTCAATTATAGTTTAACGCAAAAATTAACACAACTTAATATATACTACCCACAAGGGATAGTAATAACAAATTCGCTACCCTGCCCAACCTCACTATTAACAGTAATTTGACCCTTGTGCTTTTGTATAATTTTTTCACAAATGGCAAGCCCAAGACCTGTTCCTATACCTAGTCCTTTTGTTGTATAACCTGCGGTAAATATTTTCTCTAAATTTTCTTTTTTTATACCTGAACCGGAATCCTTTATCTTTACGGATAATTTATCATCAGAAAATGTTGTAGTTATAGTTATTGTACCTTTTTTCTCTATACTTTGACATGCATTTACTAATATATTCATAAATACTTGATTCAGCATATTCGGATAACATTTTATCAAAGGAATTTGCCCATATTCTTTAATTATTTCAACTTTATTTTTAGTTTCATGCCTGATTAAATTTAGAGTTAGGTCTATCTCGCTATTTATATCTGCATTTTGAAGCTCTGCTTCATCTAATCTCACAAATTTTTTCAGAGATTTTACAATATTGCTAATTCTTTGAACAGCTTCTCTATCTATATTATTTATATCTATAAGCATTTCAGAAGTTTCTGTATCATCAATTCTTCTGATAAGTTTTGCCATAATTGAATTATTTGAATTGATTGAAGCTAACGGAGTATTAATTTCGTGAGCAACACCGGCAATTAATTGACCGAGAGATGCCATTTTTTCAGAATTTATAAGTTGAACTTGAGTATCTTTCAACTCTTTTAAAGCATTTTGCAATTCATCTTTTTGACGATTGACCTGCCTAAACAAACTTGCCTGTATAATTGCGTTACCGAGCTGAGCTGCAACACTTTCTAATATATCAATTTCTTCATTCAATTCTCTCTTTTGGTGAGACAGAATTACAACAATACCGAGCAAATGATTTAAGTGAAGAATAGGAATAATAATTCTGGAAGCCGGCTCTTTTAGAGTTTTTTTTGCATTACTATATTCTTTCAAACAAGAAGATACAACTATTTTTTTGTCTATAATTTTTTGATATGTCATTTCATCAAATTTAATTACAGTACCGATTTCAGAACGAAATTCTCTAGTATAAATTTCTTCAATCTTAAAAGACTTGTTTAAACTTGAAGCATAGTAGCTTTTAAATGCACCGAGCATGGTTGAAAGTTCTTTCAATGCTGAATTTGCTATCTTTGAAATATCAATAGATTCCCTGATAATATTTGTCAGTTTGTTTATTAAAACCATTTTTATAGCTTGAGATTGGGCTTTTTGACGGATTTTGACATAGCTTTCATTTTCCGAAGTTAAAGCATTAAATTTATCAAGGAGCTTTGAATGTTCAGCTTTAAGAAGTTCAAGATTATGTTCAGAAGTTACATCTTTAAAAATAAGAACGACATATCGACTTCTCTTTATAGCCGTGATATCAAAATACAGCAGTTGTTTTTGAGCATTTTGATAAGTAACGCAAGCAAAGAAATTTTGAGGAGAAGTTATTGCCTGATAAAACGGAGAATACATTTCCATATTATCGCCATCTAAGGTACAAATATCAAAATTTAGCCTATGAGAAAATTTTCTTAAATCTGAAAAGTCCGAAAACGTACGTTTAAACACATTATTTTGATAAAGAACGTCCTTATTAGTGTTTACAATAATAACTGCATCATTAAATTTACTAAAGAATTCAAACTTATTCATAATTGTATTATACACAGAAAAACAAAAAATATCAGGCCACAGATTAAAACAGAAGGGCGGTCTTTGACCGCCCATTCTAAAATCATTCTATAATAAATTATACTAAACTAAGCCTAAACTTTTATGTTTTTGATAAATTGTTTCAACCAAATTATCCAGCTTTTTCAAATCATCTTCTTTTGGTTGACCTTTTACAATCAAACCTTCAAGTTTCTCAGCCTTTACGTTGCTCAAACATTCTTCAAGTTTTTTAGTAAGCAAACCTCCCCAGCCGAAAGAACCAACAAAAGAAACGAATTTTGTTTTTGGTCTTAAAGCCCCTGCAAGATATGCAGCGGTAACCATAGAAGGGTGAGGACCGGCAAGAACCATTGACGTTCCAAAAACAACAGTACAAGAGTCAACCAGTTCCATAGCCAAATCGCCTAAATCTCCGTCTGCAACGTCAAATGGCACAACTTGAATTCCTTTTGCTGTCAATTTTTCTTGGAGATAATCAATTAGCATTTTTGTGCTTTCATACATTGAAACATAAGGCAATGCAACTTTATTTGCACACTCATCACCTGTCCAATTTTCATAAGCTCTCAAAATGAAATCAGGATTTTTATGAATAGGTCCATGACTTGGCATAATAATATCAACATTCATTTCTCTAAGAAGCTTCACATATTTTTTACAGAAATTTCTAAACGGCATCATAATTTCAGCATAATATCGTTTTGCAGAAGCTAAGAGTTTTTCATTTTCAGGAGCAAACAAATCATCAAATGGGAAATGAGCACCAAGAAAATCACAAGTAAAAATAGCATTGTCCTCTTTAACATAGGTAAACATTGTATCAGGCCAATGAACCCAAGGTGTATAAATAAACTTCAATGTTTTATCACCGAGTGAAATTTCTTCGCCATCTTCAACAATTTTAAATTTATTTTCTTCTATGTGTAGCATCTCCTGAATAAGTTCTTTGCACTTTGGATTGGTCAAAATAATTGCATTAGGATATTTTTCAACTAACTTTGGCAAAGAGCCTGAGTGGTCTTGCTCTGCATGATTACAAACGATGTAATCAATATTTTTAACACCTTCTTTTTCAAGTAAAGCAAGATATTCATCACTTTTGGGAGGGTACATCGTATCTACCAAAACTGTCTTATCACTTGCTTTTATCAAATATGAATTATAAGTTGTACCATGAGGAAGCGGTACAAGTTCATCAAATCTTTTTCTGTCTTTATGATTCAAACCGCAATAGAATATATTGTTTTTTATTTCTTTTAATGTCATTTATATCTCCTTTTCGACTGCCAAATTTTATTTTAGCATAAATAAGTGTAAAAAAATTTTCAAATATCAAATTATATTGTTTAATAATCAAAAAGTTTATTCTATTATATAAGAGCATAATATTTTTAGATAATACAGGAGTTAATATGAAAAAATACAGAATTGGTGTTGATGTTGGCGGAACAAATGTAAAAATAGCATTAGTTGATACACAAGGTAAAATAACATATTCAAACAGTATTCCAACTCGAGCAGAAATGGGATATGAATACACTGTTAATAATATAATTCAAGCAATAAAAGATTTAATGACAGAAACTAAAACATCTAAAGAAACTATTGAAGGAATAGGGTTTGGTTTTCCCGGGCAAATTGATTATAAAAAAGGTACTGTAATAAATTTACCCAACATACCCGGATGGGTAAATGTGCCAATTTCCAAAATAATAGAAAAGGAGTTTGAAATTCCGACAAGAGTTGACAATGACGTTAGATGTGCAGCACTTGGCGAATTAAATTACGGAGCAGGCAAAGGGTGCGAAAACTTAATTTGTATAACCGTAGGTACAGGAATTGGTTCTGGAATTATTTTAAACGGCAAATTGGTAAGAGGAGCAAGTAACGCCGCTGGTGAAATAGGACATATAAAATTACAAATGAAAGACGGCCCTCTTTGCGGTTGCGGAGATACAGGGTGTTTAGAAGCCTTTGCATCAGGACCTGCCATAGTCGCTATGGCAGAGGACTATATAAAAGGTGGAAAGTCAACAAAATACAGAGAACTGGCAAATCCTGACATCTCTTCATACATAGTTTCTGAAGCAGCTAAACAGGGCGATGCCGTTGCAAAAAGAATTTTCACAATAATCGGAGAATATATTGGAATAGGATTAACTAGCGTAGTAAATTTACTAAATCCTGAAAAAATCATTATCGGTGGCGGAGTTTCTGCCGCAGGTGATATCCTTTTTAATCCGATTATAGAAACAGTTAAAAAACGTGCAATGGCAATTCAAGGCGATACCGTAGATATCATTCCGGCTCAACTTGGAAATACTGCAGGTGTTATCGGAGCTAGTTTGCTAATCAATAGTTAACTTGAAGGAATTTATGAGCATATACTTTTTTTATGGCGATGAAGATTATAATATCGAACTGGAAATCAATAAGTTAAAGAAAAAGCTTCTTGATAAAAATTTTGTCGCCATGAATTTTAAAACTGCTGATAATCCAAAATTTGCAGAGCTTATTTCTCTTATCAGAACACAACCTATGATGTTTGGGAATTTGGTAATCAAAATCAACATTGAAAAATATTTTCCAAAAGCAGGTGATGATAAAGGCTTTGATGATAAGCAATTAAAAGAAATAGAACAAGCTCTAAACGGAGTTCCTGAAAGTCTTTGTCTTATTTTTGTTGCGATTTTACCGAGAAACGAAGGGAAAAAGCTTGATACAAGAAGAAAAATTTTCAAAATCATATCAAAAAACGCAACAGTTCAAGAATTTCCGACATTTAAAACATACAAAACTGATGATATTATAAATTGGATT
>JAGOIO010000137.1 GCA_017995595.1 bacterium
CAACAAGAGGTGATAAAATTATTTATAAGGCAACCAGAAGACAAACTATGGCTGAACCTAATTTGATTGAAGCTAAGAAGATAATGGGAAGATAATATAAATGAAAAATTTAAAATATTTATTAATTCTAATATTAGGATTGTTTTTAACAACTCAGACGAGTAAAGCCTCAGAACTCTTATATTTTAATATTAATAACGACTATATGATAAGTACAAACAGTCAAATCAGAGCAAGTAGCGTAACAGACCAAAATTATTTAACTATTGACCAGTTTTGTACACTTCATAACGAAAAAAATTCATTATTAATTCACCCTGTAAGAACAGGCAAAACTCAATTTGTAATAATAATGAAAAGTGGAAGATACATCTTTAATGTAATAACCTCAAATGATTATCCGACAGACAATAAGCCTGTAAAGAAGGGGATTTTCACAATAACAACGGTTGACAATCCACCTGATACAGATGCCTCAGATGTAAATGTAGAAGAAGAAGTTCATGTTCACCCAACGATTCATGCAGAACAAGATAATGCAGCTTTTGGTTTAAGTAATATCCAACACCCTGACAGAGTAATCAAAGCAAACAGTTTTGCACCAACAAAAAACAGTGCAGAGATAGAACAAGAAACAAATTCAGATTATGATGCAGTTACAGGAACTGTAAATACTCATACAAATACGACTTCGGAGGACGACAACTAAATGGGTCCAAACTTAATCACACAAATTGGGACAATGTTCCCTGTATTTGATGCTGCTGTCGGTGTAGGTTTCCATGTTTTTGTAAGATTACTTGGTTTTATTCTTATGGCTCCTGTTTTTAACAGAAAAGAAGTTCCAAACCTTATAAAACTATCTTTTGCATTTATTTTTGCAATAACTCTTACACCTGTTTTGCACACTCACGTTGCACCTGCTAATAATTCGCTTTTTTTATCAATAACTCTTAATATTGCAGTTGGTGCGATGCTTGGTTATATGGCACAGTTAATTTTACTTGCTATCAATTCCGGTGCTGATATGATAAATATGCAAATGGGACTTTCTTCTGCAATGGTACTTGACCCGACAACTCAAAGTCAGGTTTCTATTTTAGAAAAAATGTTCGGACTTTTTGCTATTTTAATTTTTATTCAACTTGGTGGAATTTATTGGCTAATACAAGCTTTTATGAGAAGCTTTCAAATCTTTCCGATTTTTGCAACGCATATTCCGCTTGATAAACTTGTAAATATGGATTATTTAATCCAAATGACATCAAATGTTTTATATATGGGACTTCAAATTGCATCTCCGATTTTACTTGCAACTCTTGCGCAAGATATCATCTTAGGTGTAATTTCTAAAACCGCACCTCAAGTTAACGTCTTTCAATTAAGCTTCTTATTCAAACCTGTACTTGGTGCAGCAATTATGGTTTGGATTTTACCAATGCTTGTAAATGTAATAAGCGACTATTTCTTATCTTTTTCTCACATAATTTAATGCATTACACTATTAATATGATTAAATTTTTTAGCATTTAGTTTAAAATTATAATATGGAATACACTCACGATACAGAACAAGAAGATAAGGAGCTGAAAAAAGTCGGATTAGAACTTATGTTTCTAACCCCTGAAAAATGCTCGCATAAAGACGGAATTACCGCAGTTGAACTTGCAAAATTAACTGAACTTTCAACAGATATCGTAAAAAAGAAGTTACTTATTTTAAAAGAATATGAAATCGTAACAGTCAGAGGAATAAACCCCAAATACTGGAGTTTCAACGACTACAACTTTCAAAGAATGGACGAAGACGATGAGATTTTTAAACTTCTCTGCAGTTTTGATGATGTCGATTTTGAAAAATATTTTGAATATTAAAAAGGTGAACTTGAAAAATAAAGTTCACCTTTTTTATTATCTGTAATTTTGAAATTGTAGCGGGTAATCATACGCTTCTGAATTTTCTCTCAAAAGCTTGATTACATCTTGCAAATCATCTTTACTTTTTCCTGTAACTCTGACTTGTTCACCTTGAATTGAAGCCTGAACCTTTAATTTAGAATTTTTTATATCCGCAACAATTTTTTTTGCTAAGTCTTGATTTAAGCCTTTCCTTAAATTATATACCTGCCTTACATTTCCACCCAAAGCATTTTCCAATGGTTGAGGGTCAAGAATTTTTATATTCAAATTTCTTTTAACTAACTTTGACTGAATAATGTCATAAATGTTTCTCAATTTCATATCATCGCAAGTTGTAACCGTAATAGTCTTTTCACCATCAAGTTCAACCTCCGAATTTGAATTTTTTAAATCAAAACGAGATGTAATTTCACGCTTTACTTGGTCTATTGCATTTGCCAATTCTTGCTTGTCAAATTCAGAAACTACATCAAAGCTACATTCTTTTGCCATAAATATTATCCTCCGATTTTTATAAATTGTATCATGAAAAAAGCTTACATAAATATTTTTTATGTAAGCTTTATTTCTTTTGCATTCTTTCGGAGTTTTTATAAAATCATATTATTTATTATTTTTTTGCTATTACTGAAAAGATATCAGCAAATTTACTATTTTTTAATCCTTTAACAATTCTACCCAAAAGATCTTTACCTTCAGCAGTTTCAGAAGCTTTTGCTTGAGGAAGGACTTCTAAGAATTTTGGAGTACCTTGAACATTGTAAGTTTGATGTTTTCCTAGAATTTCACCTAAAGGTTTTAGAGTTTGTTTTTGATAGATTGCAGGTAATGTTGAAATATTTTTATCTGCAACACCCAAACCTAAAGGAGCTTTTTGTTCAGAAATAACTATTGCATCTTCTATATCAGCACCTTTTAATAATATTTCACTCAAGTGCTTTAATGTCGTTTTTTGAGTTCTTGCAGGAAGTGTATTAGAAATATCTGCAACACCTAAAGCTTTTGGAGCTTCAACTCCGCCACGTTTTTGAGAAGAAGTTTGAGGTGCTTGATAGAAACCGTTTTTTGTTGTTTGTGTCTGTTGCTGAGCTTGAGTACTACCTGTTTGAGCTGTTATTGACGGTAAATTTATTATACCTTGAGGCTTTACAGGTTGAGAAGCAACTTTTCCTGCTGTACTTGGGCCGTGAGGAACATTAACCTTTTGAGTAGTTTGTTGTGGAGTTACATTTCCAACTACAGGTGAAGGTTGAGGTTTGTTTGGAGTTGTTGTTCCACCATTACCTGATGGAGAATTTGGAGTATTCGGTTTACCGCCTACATTTGGATTAGTTGTAGGTTGTGCAGTTTGCGAACTTTTACTTTTTCCGCCTAAAACTGCTACGCCACCTAATAATGCAGCTGTTCCGATGCAAGTTGCCATTTTTGCAGTTGAATCATCTGGTTCAACAGTTCTTAAAAATGGTGATATATCTCCATTTATACCGAAATTATTTGTATTTTGGATTCCCCATTGTGAAGAAGCCGGATTATAACCGTTTCCATAATTTGAATAATTACTAAAATTTGAACAATTTCCATAATCAGCAAATCCGGCATTTCCACCATAATTTTGATAGCTGCTGTAGCAACTGTAATTTTGTGGGTAATACCCGGGACATGATGCTAAATCATAACCATAACCGAAACTCATAATAACCTAACCTCCATTATGAAACCAACCTTATACTCATGTAAAAACATGTTGAATTCAATAATTGCATGGTTTTTGGCGTTTTGTTAAGTTATGTTAACTCTAGTCATTTGCATCATTCTCACTTGAATCATTAGTATCAATGACATAAGTATCCGACGGAACCAATCTTGTGTTGTTCAATACAGAAACATAATTAATATCCGCACCAGGTGTTGCGGTAGAAGCTTCACCATAAATTTTAAATAAATGATAAACTGAATCATCATTTAGAGTCGGCGTTGTATAACAATCTTCAACATTATCATCAAAAATCTTTAAATATTTAACAACGGAAATAGAATCAGTTTCACCTGAAATACAAGAATTACCGATATCAAAATACCCACTTCCATAGAATTTTTTGCCACTTAATTTTGATGCACCATTTATATCTTGAACAGCATCTGTAAAATTGGTTTCCTTAGGAACTCCTGCACAACTTATATTTACCCAAGTTATTCCGCCTCCTGGCTTTTTTGAATTTTGATAAGGATTTTTTGAATCCGTATCAGTTCCGGCAAAGACTACATACCCTTCTTTCACACCGGATTCACCTATATATATATCAGGTCCGGGCTTATTTATAACAGGAGCAGGAAGTCTTAATGTAACATATCCGC
>JAGOIO010000138.1:0-1208 GCA_017995595.1 bacterium
ACATATCATCATTTTTTATCCCGATTGAAACTTTTAACGTATCCAAATTTACTCCGTACATATAAATATACAAAAGCATAATAGGCAAAACGAAAGCAATAATAATACTGCTTGGATCTCTGACCATCTGATGAAACTCTTTTACAACAAAAGCTAAAACTATTTTCACAATTTTTGTTCCCTATCATGCCTGTGAATAAGCTCAATAAAAGCTTCTTCCATAGTTGCATCTTTAGATATACAATGTTTTAAATTTGCAGGAGTATCCGTTGCAATAGTTTCACCTCTATAAAAAAGACTTATTCTATCACAATATTCAGCCTCTTCCATAAAATGTGTAGTAACTAAGACGGTTACACCTTTCTCCGCCAAAGAATTAATATGAGTCCAAAAATATCTTCTTGTCAAAGGGTCAACTCCTGAAGTTGGTTCGTCAAGGAATAATACAGGAGGTTGATGTAATACGGCACAAGAAAGTGAAAGTCGCTGTTTATACCCCAACGGTAATTCTTCCGCATTCATATAAAGGTACTTTTTTAAGTCAAAGATTTTAACTATTTTATTTATAATCTGTTGTTGCTTAATAATTCCCAAACCGTAAACTCCTGCAAAAAATTTCAGGTTTTGAATAACGCTTAATTTTCCATACAACGAAAACTTTTGTGCCATATAACCTAAATTCAATCTTGCCTTTATTGGAGATTTATTTACATCAATCCCCATAATTTTTGCAATACCGCAAGAAGGACGACTTAAACCGCATAACATCTTAAAAGATGTGGATTTGCCGGCACCGTTTGGACCTAAAAGTCCAAAAATTTCACCACGCTTTATATGGAAAGTATTATTTTTTACAGCATAGAACTCACCGTATTTTTTAACTAAATTTATTGCTTCAACAGGATATTCGCAATTACAAGATTTTACCTCATACATATTTGCAAGTTCCGATTCTCCCTTTGGACACCCACCAAGTGCATCAATAACAGCATCTTCAAATCTTGGTTTTATTTTTGTAAACCTGCTATTATCAACAATTTTATCAAAGACAACTCTTACAAAATCACCCTGTATAGTACAATCTGTAATACCATTTCCCGTACGCAAAAGTTTTTTCAAAAGTTTTCTGTTATTACCATCTTGCGAATTTGTATAATATACCCTATCACTCATTTTAGAAGTCAATACATCAGGCTTGCCGTCAAAAA
>JAGOIO010000138.1:1308-4244 GCA_017995595.1 bacterium
CCGCTAAAAATTTTAGTAAGATTTTTTACTTGAATAATATTTTCCATTCTTACTCTTTCCTTTTAAATTAATAACAATACTAACAGGCATTCCCTGCCTCAAATACTCGTCCAAATTATATACATAAACTCTTATTCTATAGACCAAATCGGTTCTTAAATCTTCGGTCTGAACTGTCTTTGGAGTAAATTCAGCAACAGGTGAAATATATCCGATATAACCTACATATTCTCTATTCTTTCCTGTTTTAGGATTTACAGAATCCGTCAAGACTTTTGCTTTCATATTATAACTAATGTTTCCTAAGTCTTTCTCTGAAATAAAAGTTCTTATCCAAACAGGCTTCATCTTTGCCAAAGTATAAACAGTTTCATCTTGAGCAACAACCGAACCTTCTTCTTTTACCCTTGTCGTTATTATTCCGTCTGACGGAGCATAAATTTTTGAATCTGAAAGATTTTTTTTAGCAACCCTGCTTGATGCAACAGAAGCCTCTATTGCAGAACTCGAAGTATCCCTTTCACTCTTGTAATTATCACAATCTTGTTTAGAAACCGTACCCTCTTGACATAACGACAGATTACGCATTAATTTCCTTGAAGCATTTGCATTAATTTGCCTGTTCAACTTTATTTCAGCCAAGCTCTTTGCATAATTGGCTCGGTAACTTGTACTATCTAGTGAAGCTAAAATTGCACCTTTCTTTACAAAATCGCCCTCTTCATAGTAAAGCTTTTGAATTTTTCCCTCAACTCGAAAACCCATATCAACCTGACGAATTTCAACATTTCCATATAATTGAAGAATATTTGACACTTTTTTAGGCTTGTGCTGGTAATAATAAAGGATTCCATATCCAATTAGAATAAAAATAATAATAAATATAATTCTGCGTTTCATAATTTTCCTCCGACAGAATTATATAGAGTTATGTAATCAACAAGTTTACTTGCTCTTGTATCTGTTTTTTTACTCTCTGCTGTTACCAATTTTTCCCGCTCATTAAGCAAAACTTGATAACCGATTACACCTTTTATATATTTTTTGCTGACCCTTTTATAATTATTTTTTTGTATCCATAAATAATTATTCGCATTACTATCAACTTTACCGTCTTGTGCTATAAAACTAAGACTATCTTTGACTTCTTTAACTGCATTTAAGTCAGTTTGCCTATAATTTTCAAACATCTCTTCATATTTTATTTTATAAATTCTTAAATTTGCAAGTCTCATTCCACCTTTAAATAACTCTTGGGTAAGTCCTGCCATTACTGATGCAATAGCTGAATTCCAATTAAAAAAGTTTTGATTTGCAAGGTTAGAAAGAATGTAAGATGCTGAAACATTTATTGTAGGAAAAAGTTCTTTCCTTGCAATTCTAATATCAATCTTCGCCTTTTCAAGTTTTGCTTCCTCTGCCATAACATCTGGACGTGAAAATATAACGTCAGATTTTATAACATCAGGAATTTTTCCACAAAAACAAAAACTATCAAATGCTCCACGCTTTATTTCAGCAATATTCTCAGGAGATTCTCCAATTAAAACAGCAAATTGAGTCAGAGCCTTTTCTCTTGATGAATACAAATTATTCAACGATATCTTTGCCGTTTCAACATCTTTAGTTAATTCATTAAATTTTAAAAAAGTTGTTACACCAAATGCTAATTTGGATTTTTCTCTATCTAAATTTTCTTCTTTTACTCGCAAAATCCTTTGAGCCAAAACTATTTGCTTATCATACTTAATTATGTTTATGTAAGTTGTTGCGACTTCCGAGGCTATTGAAATATACAAAGCTTTTTCTTGAAAATTTGAAATTTCATAATCTTTTTTCTTCGATTTTGTTTTATCCCTGTTCTTTAAGAAAATATCAGCTTGATAATCTGCCGTAAAAGGAATAGTAAAAACATTTTCTCTATATAAAATTTTTGCCTCGGTTTTTGGCAAATGAATTCCATAATAGTTTGCACCCGTTGAAATTGAGGGTAATTCCTGTCCAAATTGATATTTTACAAACTCACGATATTCATTAACAGTTAAAGAAGCTTTTTTTGCCTCATGATTATTCTTAACAGCTCTTTCAATATAATCACTCAGATACTTATCTGAAAAGTTTTTCCACCAAGCTAAATTTACGTATTCTAATTTTTCGGAAGAATTTATACTGGTTGGACTTCTTTTCTTAAACCAAAAGCCAAACGCATAAGAATTTTCAGAAAGTAAAATAAAACTAACCAATATAACTAATACTTTTTTCATTCAAAAACACCTTACAATAATAATTGTAAGGATAATAAGGTTTTGAACATTAGCCTATCGTCCATCTGATAGGACAAATAAAAAATTATTGCTCACAGTTTTTTTTATAAACAGCCAATCTGTAAAAGCCAAACAATAAAGTTGGAAGTGCAATAACAAAAAGCATTTTAGCAACTCCGATGAGTTCCGCACCCCAAGCCGCAACCAAAACAGGAAGTGCAGATGCTGTACTTAACAATGTGAATAAAATACCAAAGACCTTACCCCTAACCTCAGGAGCAATTTCCGTATGCAAAATTGTTTGAGAAGGAATTGCAACAAATGCGGTAGAAAGTCCAATTATAGTTGCAACTACATAACTATAAAACATAGGAAGTGTCATATAAAATTTTTCTAAATAAAATGCACCTAAATTTCTGCTTGCAAAATTAAACATAATAGTTTGTGGAATAAAAGGTAAAAGTGAAAACAAAAGTAAGCCCAAGCCTCCAACAAATATACCGATATAAACCATTAAATGATTTTCGACTTTTCTAAACACTCTCCCGACAAGAAACGCACCAAAAACCATACCAATACCACAATAAACTACAATATATGCAAATTTTTGGGCTCCGAGTGCATGATTTTGTGGATACAAATATTTTTGACTTAATCCAATGGACATTATAG
>JAGOIO010000014.1:0-3066 GCA_017995595.1 bacterium
GTAAGAAAAAATTGACTAAGGGTGCTAAGCTTATTTTAAAAGCTTTAACAAACTCTACATCTTCAATATTTGAAGTAAAAAAAATACTTAAAAACGGATTTGAATTTTATAATCTTGTCAATGAAAAAGCGTATGATGTTATTTCTCTTGTAAAAATGACGCACTTTAGAGGTGTTGGTATCGGTCAATATGTTGTTGCCAGAATTTTTGAACTTGAAGGCGAATATTATTTGCTTGAAATTTCAAACGTACTTTCTGCTACTCAAAAAGATGATGCTATGCGTTTTGCTGTTGCTAAAATTATTCAAACTCCGGAAATGGTTTATAAGGATAATAAAGAGAAAGAAAAGGCTATTGAAAAACAGGTCAAAAAACTTTCCAAAGCTTTTAACGATTGCTTTGGTACTGATGAAATAGTTACTACAAACAAATTTGCTGATGAAATTATCGGAATTTTTAATGACTTTTCTGAAAATAAGAAAAAACCTGAAGATGATGAAATAAAAACAAAAATTCAATTACCTGAAACGTTCAAATTCTTTAATGTAAGTGAATTTAATAATTCTTATGAAAATTTCTTAGAAAATTCTCTTGGAGGTTTTGCTTCTCATAAAGAAACTTATGATGTTGGAATTATATTTGATGAGGAACTCGGACTCTCTGCAGTTCCGTTCTATAAAACTTTTTGCAAACTATTTGAAGATGATTACAAAAAAGTCGAAAATTATGACAAGTGTCTTGAACATTTCTTGATTACAGACGGAATTTCAGCTAATATTTTAAAACGTGTTGAAGCTAATCATGAAAACTTTATGAAAGTTATAAATGAAATTTATTCTACTGATATGACTTTTGATGAATTACTTCAAAAATACAAGCCTCAATACTTGGATACAAAAATATATTCTTCTACAACAGTTCTATATGAATCAAAAGTTTTTTCTAATACTCTTGGACTTATTGAAGAAGCGGAAGAAGTTCCTGAATGGGAAAATGTTGATATTTCAAAAATAGGAAGAAACGACCCTTGCCCTTGTGGAAGTGGTAAAAAGTTTAAAAAATGCTGTATGAATAAGCTTCAAACAGTTTAAAATGTCTTTTGGGCATGTTCACTACATGCCCAATTTAATCGGAGGTATGTGTGAAAGATTTTGTTGAAAATAGACCGCAAAGACTTTGTCTTATGTGTGGAAAATGTTGCCATAAAATTCTTGGAGAAAAAGAGTACGAAAATTTGCAAACTCTTGCAAAAAACGGTTATCAAAATGCTTTGGATTTTCTAAAAATATTTGAACCGCTTGAAACTTTTGACGGCAAAGTGTCTTTAAAATGTATTCACTTAAACGAACAAAATCTTTGTTCTGTATATGAAAATCGTCCTGATTTCTGTAGAGAATATCCTGTTAATCCTTGGGTAGAACTTCCTGACGGTTGCGGATTTTCCGGTTGGATTTTCCAACAACGTGAAACTATTATGAAAAATGTTCGCAGGCAAAAGGAAATGCTCATAGCCCTTAATGCTGAACTTAAAATCGCTAAAGATGACGATAAAGAAAAAATAGAAAAAATTATCCAAAAATTGGAAGCTTCTATTAGAACCTTTGCAAAATACGGTGCTGATAATTGGTAAAAATTTATATTTTATAGTAAAAAAGCACCCCAACGGGGTGCTTTTTGTTCGTGATAAATATTTCTTTTCTCTAAACTTTTACGTTGTTTATTTCACTATATGCATTTAGAAGCTTATTTCTCAACTGTAATGCCATCTGTAAGCTCAAGGTTGATTTCTCTGAAGCAATCATTACATCATGAACACTTACGCTGTCATCACCTGATGCAAATGCTTCTTGTGCTTTGTTTGCTGCATCTTGGGTATCACTTACGCTGGTCAATCCTGAATTAATCGAATTTGTAAAATCATTCATTAATGAACCTGTGTTCTTACTGTTTGGGGTTACATCTGCTCCGTATGCTCCGTCTGTACCTGTTGTATCTTGAACACCTTTCATTAAATCAACATAATCCATCGCAATTCCACCTTCTACAGGCATTGGAGCTGTTCCGTTTCCAAGTGCCGCTGTTTGCTCGCTCAAAACCTTATCAAATGCCGTTACATCTGGCATTTCCATATTTGCAGGTGTTTGTTGAGATTGCAACGATTTGTTGGCTTTTAACATCTGGTTGTATTGTTCAACAGGATTAAATCCTAAATTTTGTACGCCTCCAATAAAATTCATATTTTATTACACTACAGTTCGTTTTTGTCGAACCGCCTTTCCCTATTATATTGTTACTATTTCTTTGTCTGTATTGTCAATTTTAGTTGACTTTTGTCGTTTATATCTTCATCGCATTCTGTATCATACTCTTTGTGTTTTCTGCACATACAGAATTTGCTTCATAAGCCCTTGAGGCTGTTACCATTCCTACCATTTCCTCTACGATATTAATGTTCGGTAATTGAACAAATCCATCTGCATTTGCATCTGGGTGTGATGGATCATATACAGTCTTTACAGCATTCCTACCGTTTGTAATTTGCGATACCTCAACTCCGTTTGACATTTGACCCGCATTTACTGAAATTCCTCCATTTAACAACATCGTTCCTGAATTTGGGTCGAATTTTGCGTTTGTCCTCGGTGCTGAAAAATTTGACATTCCTTGTGCTAATTTCTGATTATAAATAGCGTTAAATGTTACTTCTTTCTTTATATAAGGTCCAACTGTTCCATCAGGTCGTCTAGTTGTGTTAGCATTGGCAATATTACTTGATATTGCGTCCATTTTTACTCTTTGAGCATGCATTCCTGATGCAGCTACATCAAATACGTCAAAACTCATTTTTACTCCATTACAGCCCGACCGATGTCGAACCGCCTTTCCTTATTACATTGTGTTTTACTTTTATCTTTGTTGTTTCGGCTTAATCAGATTTTTGCACTCAAGGTATTTTTCAAAAATTTCTTTGCTTATTGTCTGACTTTATCCTTTCGCAACTGTTTTGCTTTTCCCTCGCAAAAATAATTTGCTCGGGTCTTTTTGTTTTATCTTGACCGCCCGACC
>JAGOIO010000014.1:3166-13582 GCA_017995595.1 bacterium
TGCACTCAAGGTATTTTTCAAAAATTTCTTTGCTTATTGTCTGACTTTATCCTTTCGCAACTGTTTTGCTTTTCCCTCGCAAAAATAATTTGCTCGGGTCTTTTTGTTTTATCTTGACCGCCCGACCGATGTCGAACCGCCTTTCCTTATTACATTGTGTTTTACTTTTATCTTGACCGCTCGACCGATGTCGAACCGCCTTTTTTATTACATTGTGTTGTTTTTTTTTACGTCAACGGTTTATTCTATGAACCACCTTTTATTGCTGAAGCAATATTTGATAATGAACGCTGTTCCAGGTTTGACAATACATTGTATTGCTGACCGGTTTTTGCCATGTCCATAATTTCTTTTTCCAGGTCAACGTTGTTACCGTTTTCATACGTTCCTGTTGATGTATCGTCAACTACTTCCGGACTATATCCCTTTGTTAAATCTGCTACCAGAAAGGATTTTTGTTGAGGAGTTAATGTCCTTTTATGTGTGGCTTCCAAGTTTCCCAGAGTTAAATCTCTTGATGACGGTAAATATTGCAAACTGTTTTGTCCACGTATTTTTTGTCGTTCGTCATCTATTGTAAGCATATTTTGTAATTGTGATTCAAAGTTTACTTCTTTTCTTGTATAACCCGGTGTCTCAACGTTTGCGGTATTTGCAGAAATTGCTTTCTGTCTTTCCAACAATCCGTCTAGTGCAAGTTTTGTTATATCTATTGTTCTTGATGATATTAAATCTACCATTTTTACACCTCTTATTTTTTTATTTTTGGAAATAATATTTCAAATTCTGTTGTTTTTTCGTCAGAATGATTTAGCTGTAGTTGTGCAAATTGTTCTTCTAATGTCTTTTTGCATATATAAAGTCCCAATCCGGAACCGGTTTTTTTCGTTGTAAATCCTTCGTCAAAAATGTGTTCTTGTACTTCTTTTTCCATTTCTTTGCCGTTATTTGAAATCTTTAGGCTTATAACATCTTTGCTTGAATCTGCGATAATGTCTATTTCGCCCTTCTCTTCAATGCTTTCCACTGCATTTTTTATCATATTTACTATTATTGAGAGAAATTTATTCTCATCTGCAAGAATTGTTATACCTTCTGCTATTTCGCTGTTTATTGTTATTTCTTTTTCTTCACTATAAACTTCGGAAAGGCTTATTGCGGTTTCAACCATATCTTTTAAATCATAATTTGAAAGTTCTGTATTATTTAAGGTCTTTAAATCCATTAAACAATTATCTGATATTTTCAGTGATTTTGTAATACACTCAATAGCATTTTCGATAGAGTCTTTAACTTCTTTGTCTTTTATTTCTATTTGAGACATTCTTTTTTGTATAATCGTTGAATATAGCTTGCAAATAGAAAGCTGATTTCTTATTTCATGGGAAACAAGGCTTGATTTTTCTGATAAAAATTTAACTTTTGACTTTAATTCTTCGGATTCATCAATAGTTTTCTCTCCCATTTCAGAAACCAAGACTTCTTGGTTTGTATCATCTAAAATAGAAACGATTTTTCTTATTGAGTTATTTAATGTTTCATTATCTCTTCTATCGGGGTGATATTTTTCATTTTCATCATTCAAATCAATTAATGAATTTGAATTAATTACGCTAAATGCTTCTGATAAAAGTTTTGAATTATGTAAAAGATAAATGTTTGCAAAATTTTTGATTTCACATTCATCAAAATCAAAAATCATAACTGCACCGAATCTCTGTGCTAATACATATATAAATTCTGTTTTGTCCCAAATTCTATCTATCAATACATTTTCAAAGCTATCGCTAAATTTTTCATCTGAAAAATCATAAACTTTTGCTTTTGAATACTCTAGTCTTTTTAATAAGCTGTTAAATGTTTTTTGGCTTTTTGCTTCTAAACGGCAAAGTATAAGTGCTTCTGTATTTTCTTCCAAAATAGGTTCTACAATCGAACGGAACAACCCTTCAACAGTTCTCTTACTGCAAGGCTTGTTCTCTTGAATGTAAATCAGGTCTTTTAATTTGTTTCTTTTTGGAAACGCACTTTTCATATCCCTTAATTTCTCCTTAGAGGCAAGTCTCCCTAAAAACTTGCCTTTAATTATTCTTTTTTCCCTATTTTCTTCTTCTTTTGGTTTTAGCCTTGAAATATTTTCCCTAAAAAAATATTTCTGCTTAATTTGTCTGTTTTCTTCTGAAATTTGTTTTGTAAGTCGAACAGTATTTGTTCAACTTACAAAATACAAAGTTTTATCTAAACTGTAGTTGCTAATGTTGCTGTTCTTTGAGCTTTTCTCTTATTAGTAAAGCCATTATTGATTGCATAAAGTACAGCTTGTGTTCTGTCATTTACTTGAAGCTTTTGGAAAATATTATTTACGTGTGTTTTAACAGTTGTTTCAGAGATAAATAATTTTCCAGCAACGCCTTTATAAGTAATACCTTGAGTTAGCAAGTCCAAAACTTCTTCTTCTCTTTGAGTCAAGTCTGATAACAAGTTGTCTTCTGCAACTTTGACTTCTGTTTCTTCTTTGAATGAGCGTTGGAAATATTCGAAAAATCTTGATGACAATGTTGAAGGCAAATAAACTTTTCCGTTTGCAACTTCTTCTATAGCATAAATTAATTGTGCTGATGCCATTGTCTTTAAGATATAACCTTTAGCTCCAAGCTTCATAGCTCTAAAAATCAAATCTGAATCATCATATCCGCTCAATGCGATAATCTTAATGCCCAAATTCAATTTTTCAATTTCTTGAATAGCTTGCAAACCGTCTTTTTCAGGCATGTTTATATCCATTAAAATAATATCGGGGCGATGTTTCTTTGCAAGAGTAATACCTACATTTGCACTTGTTGATGTAGCAACTACGTCAAACTGACCTTCCATGCTAACGATTTCTCTAACGCCTGCTAAATGCTCATAATTGTCATCGATTAAAAGCAACTTTGCTCTTTTTTTAAATTCCATTCCTCTTCTAATCAAAGTGTTACCTCCTTTATTATTTGTATAAATTTTCTTTACTTCCCTACTACACTAGGAATATTACATCTTTTTAGATGAACTTTACATCAATAAAAAGGTTAATATTAAAGGTCTTTTGGGTTTATAAAGCGGTGTAAACCACATGGTCTATGAAATGCCCGAACTTCAATAGATACTGCATTTCTTCTTTTAACCTCGGCAAATTTTGAGCATGCTCTGTGGACTAAACGTACTACATTAAAAATATCAAATTTGGCATGGTAAATATCCTATGAAAGGTGTTTGTTTGAATTATATTTTCATAAAATTTCAAATATTTAAAGAGAATGTACATTGATTTCTTATTTATTATATAATTTTATGTAATATAAGGAGATATTTGTGGCAGTAGGTGTTGATATTGAAGATATAAAAAGATTTGAAAATAAAAATGAAGATTTTTATGACAGACTTTTTACGAAAAATGAGCAAGAATATTGCAGAAAAAGTAAAAATTCAGCATCGCATTTTGCAGGAAGATTTTGTGCAAAAGAAGCGACATACAAGGCTCTTTGTGCATTGGGAATAAATCAACCTGATTTTAAAAAAATTGAAGTTTTAAATAGAGAAAATGGTGTTCCTGAACTTATTTTGCATGGAGTGGAAGGCTTAGCTACGCAGTTAAGTTTGTCTCATGAGAGGGAAAAAGCTATTGCTTTTGTTATTGTTGAGAGAGAAATTCAATGTTAAAAGATTTGCTGGAAAGTAAAAATTGTTTTAAACTTATTTGCGGAGCAGGAAATGAAGATTTAGTCTGTGTTGAAAACCTTGTTGCTCTGTATTCTGCTGTCGGGTGCAAGCTTTTTGACATTAATGCAAGTTCTTCTGTTTTAGATTCTGCACTTCGGGGACTTAATTATTCTGTTTTGAAAGAAAATAGACAAGACTATAATTTTTGTATTAGCGTTGGAACAAAAAATGATGTTCATTTAAACAAAATACATATTAATAATAAATATTGTACAAAATGTGGTAAGTGTTTAAAAATATGTCCGCAATCAGCTATAAATAAAGATTTTTCAGTTGATGAAAAAAAATGTATCGGGTGTTTGAAATGCAAAAATGTTTGTGAATGTAATGCAATAGATGTTTTTTCTAAAAATAAGACTGTTCAAGAATTATTTAAGGAGATAGATTTTTCAAAATATAAAAATCTTACAAATATTGAGCTTCATACAACAGGTGAAGATTTTGATGAAATTTTAGAAAATTGGAAATTTTTAACAGATAATTTTTCAGGAATGTTAAGCTTTTGCATAGGACGGTCAAAAATCGGAAATGAAAAAGTTTTAGAATTGTTGAAAGAGCTTGTTTCAATGCGAAAGCCATATTCTACTATTATTCAAACTGATGGTTCTCCAATGTCAGGTGGAGAAAATGATTATAAAACTACGCTTCAAGCAGTTGCTATGGCGGAAATAGTTAGAAACGCAAATTTACCGGTTTATATTCTTCCATCAGGCGGTACAAATTCTAAAACTGCAGAATTGGCAAGGCTTTGTGATGTCGATATAAATGGTGTTGCGGTAGGTTCTTATGCCAGAAAAATTGTTAAAGATTATATTAATTGTGAAGATTTTTTGAAAAATAAAGAAATATTTGATAAAGCAGTAAAAATTGCACGAGAATTTGTACAATTTACTTAATGAATGTAAACAATTAGCCTAATTTTGTAAATATTGTATAATTAATATATGAGTCAATTTAGCTTATATTATAAACAATCAGCAACTCGTCAACTTTTTGTCATGTTTAAACGACAATTTGAGGACTTTTTTACGACACTTGGCGAAATAACTCAAAAAGCATTTTCAACGCTTAAATACATTTTGTCAATGCAGGTGGATAAAAAAGCAGTTATTGAACAATCAGAACGCTTTGGAATAAGCTCTCTTCCGATAACGTTTGCAATAGTTGGAATGTCTGCTGCAATCGTTGCGATGCAAGTCGCAGGAGAAATGGCAAAACAAGGCGGAGCAAAGTTTGTCGGAACTCTCGTTGCAATATTAATTGTAAGAGAAGATGCAGTTATTATGTCAGGATTTGCAATAATTTCAATGATTGGCTCATCATTGGCTTCTGAACTGGCGACTATGCGAGTTACAGAACAAATTGATGCGATGAAATGCTTAAAAGTCAGTCCTATTAAGTATTTATTTGTACCAAGAGTGATTGCAGGAACTCTAATGATGCCGTTAGTTGTTACTGTTTCCGCTGTTGTTGGAATTCTGGGCGGTGCTGTTGCGGCTCACTGTTCAGGAAATATTAATTATCGTGCCTTTTTTGAGTCTGTTTGGCTTGGGTTAAAAATGCATGATATGATGGTTTGTCTTGCTAAAGCTTTTGTCTTTGGTGCAACTATTGCAATTATTAGTTGTACTTGCGGTTATAAAGCAAGAGGCGGAGCAAAAGGCGTTGGTATTGCAACTACAAAGGCTGTTGTTTGGTCTTTCGTTGCGATTGTGATTTGGGATTTATTGTTTGCTATTGCGTTTTTCTTTTGATTAATGCAAAAACAAATGTTATATTTAAAGGATAAAAATGAGCATAGTTGTTAAAAATTTATATAAAGGATTTGACGGAAAACTTATCATAAACAATGTTTCTTTTACGGTAAATGATGGCGAAGTCCTTGCTATTGTCGGATTTTCAGGTAGCGGTAAAAGTACAATTCTTAAACTTATTTGTGGATTGATTGAAAAAGATAGTGGAGAAATTACAACAACAGGCGGTGATGTTGCGATGGTTTTCCAATATTCTGCATTGTTTGACTCGCTAAATGTCTTTGATAATATAGCTTTTGCTCTAAAAGAAAGAAAAGAATTCAGAAAAAAATATACGCAACAACAGTTGGAAGACATTGTTGCTCATAAATTAAAAACAGTTGGTTTAGAGGGAATTGAAAAAAAATTCCCGTCAGAACTTTCAGGTGGTATGCAAAAACGTGTAAGCTTTGCTCGTGCGATTGTTACTGAGCCTAAAATCATTCTTTATGATGAGCCGACTGCGGGGCTTGACCCTATTTCTTCAACTTTAATTGAAGATTACATTGTAAGATTAAAGGAAGAAACTAAAGCGGCTTCAATCGTTGTAACTCACCAGATGTCAACGATTGAAAGAACTGCGGATAAAATTATAATGCTCTATCAGGGCAAAGTAGTTTATGCAGGTACTCCACAAGAAATGCTCGTTTCAGATAATGAATATGCAAAACAATTCGTTACGGCATCTCTTGAAGGGCCAATGAAGTTGTTAGCACAATAGACATTTTGATATAATATTAGGAAGAGGTTATAAATGAGATTTTCATCATCTTTTAAAGTAGGGATATTAACGGTAGTTGCATTATGTATTCTTTTATCAACAGTTCTGTGGGTAAAAGGTCGTTCATTCTCCGCAGGAAAAAGAGTAGAAATTGTTTTTAGAGATGTTGACGGAATGCGTCCTGGTTCAGGAGTTCAAATGATGGGACTTCGTGTCGGGCAGGTCGAAGATATTACGCCTGTTATTAAAGGCGATGAAAGCTGTGTAAAACTTAAATTCGTTATTACTGAACCCGGAATTACAATTCCTCGTGGGTCTATTTTCTCTATTCAACAATCAGGAATTATTGGTGAGCAATTCTTAGAAATTACTCCGCCAAAGATTAGAACTGTCTATATTCCTATGTCTAATAATCCTGATTTGCTATATAAAAATGACCCTGTTGAAATTAAGCTTGATAAAAAATATTATGAAGTGGGACATGTTAGAGATACAGAAATTACTTCTTCAAAGATGGTTCCTGCTATTTTACAAGCAAAAATAAAATCTAAGTATGTTTACAAAATTAATTATATTGTAAATCTTCCAGGGTTGATATTGCCTGATTACATGAATGCTTCTATTATAAAAACTCAAAATGGTCAAAAAATGAGGATTTCAACTCTTGATGATTCAGTATTACCTTATCCTCATCAAGATTCACCTTATACTGTAGTTGAACCGATGAGAATTGCTGATTTCTTGGATTTGCAATATAAGGCAGCAGAATCATTAACAGAAACAACTATAAAGGTTAATAATTTATTATCTGATGATGTTATTGCTAACTTAAAACAAAGTGTTGCTAATATGAACTTGCTTACGGCCAAGGCTTCTACGACAATGGATAAGGCTGAAAAACTTATTGATTCTTCAAGAAAAGATTTAGATTCAATGACATCTATGGCAAATAGGGTTAGTGATAACTTTATACGACTTTCTGATAATGTAAACAATGTCGTTGGTGATGAAAAGTTCAAACCTTCTTTGATGTCAACAATGAATTCTGTTGACAGATTGTCAAAGAATTTGAATAAAGTCCTTGACAACGTAGATGCTCAACGTATGGCAGTTGACCTTCAAGCAATTACGCAAAATGTTAACGATATAAGTTCTTACGTTTGCTCTATGACAAAAGATGATAAACTTAAGAAACAGTTGACAAATACAGTTAATAAGGTAAATACAGCGATGACAGATATTTCAAACGCACTTTCTGTTATAAATACGTTGCCTCCATCTAAAAAAGCTGAAGTTCAGCAGATGATTGAAGATACAGCTAAAACAACTCATAATTTGAGAGTGTTTACAGATAAGTTAAACAAGAGATTCTTGTTGTTTAGATTGATGTTCTAGGATTGTTATGGAAATAAAAACAGAAATTTCAAAAC
This sequence comes from bacterium, assembly GCA_017995595.1. GTDB lineage: Bacteria > Cyanobacteriota > Vampirovibrionia > Gastranaerophilales > Gastranaerophilaceae > JAGOIO01. Next base: position 10,870 of record JAGOIO010000014.1, read on the forward strand.
TTCATTATGATAAAAATGCAAAAGGCTGGTTCTTTAATGTACTAAAAGCCTTATCACTTTTCTATGGAATAGGAAGCGGATTAAAAAACAGGTTATATGACAAGGAAATTATAAAACCTAAAAAAGTTAATGCGTTTGTGATTTCAGTAGGAAATATGACAACAGGCGGAGTCGGAAAAACCCCTGTTGTATCAGAAATAGCGAATTATTTAACCGCAAAAGGTGAAAGAGTTGCAATAATTTCCAGAGGATATGGTGCAAAACTTTCAAACGAAAATATTAATGTTATTTCAAACGGTAGTTTAACAGGTTGGATTGTCGAAAATGGCAAAGAGGGTACAAAACGAACTTTTGAGGCAGAACTGGCAGGTGATGAGCCTGTTTGGCTTGCAGAAAATTCCCGTGGAGTTTGTGTGTTAACTTGTAAAGACAGATATAAAGCTTCAAAATATGCGATTGAAAAATTTAAAGTTACAAAAATCATTTTAGATGACGGATTTCAACATAGAAAGCTTCATCGTGATTTAGATATTGTACTTATTGATAGTGAAATGGGATTCGGAAACGAAAATCTTTTACCGGCAGGACCTCTTAGAGAGGGAAAGGAAGCGATAAACAGAATTGATAAGCTTGTCGTTGTAAGCAAAAATCTTAATCATACAAGAGCTGAGAAATATGCAAAAATTATGGGGAAAAAGCTAAAAAAAGATACTATTGTTTGTTATACTGAGCCTGATTTTGCATATAATATTTTTGCCGTTGAAAAGCATATTGAAAGTCAGGAACGAGTAGTGGCTTTTAGTGCAATAGGTCAACCTAAACAATTTTATAATTTTTTGAAGCCATTTGAAGTTGTTGAAACTGTTGATTTTGACGACCACCATAATTATACTCAATTTGATGCTGATTATTTGGTGGATTGTTGCAGAGAAAATAATGCTGAAATTCTTATTACGACTGAAAAAGATGCTGGAAAACTTAAAAATTTAGATTTTAGAGACATAAAGGTCTTTGCGTTAAAGTTAAAAACCAAAATAGATGTATCTAAATTAGTTTAAGTTTTAAATTCGTTTATGTAAAAGAGCCTGTAATTTAAAATTACAGGCTCTTTTTAAAAGTTATAATTTTTTTATTTAGACTCTTTCTTTTCGTTTTTCTTTCTCATTGGGTGTCCTTTTATAGAAAGTACGATTTTTGAAGTCAATCTTGGAACGTCTAGTGCATCTGTAAATAATTCTAAGTAGCAAAGCTTAGATTGTTGTTGAATTTCAGCTTCTTTTAACGCCTCATCAAATTCTTTCTTTGTCTTAGCTTGTTTAACCCAAACTTCACCGTCAAAAACTGTTGGAAGTTTTGAATAGTCCCATTTTGCAATATCATTGAAGAAGTCCCAAGGGTCATCAGATAGTGTTCTTTCAATAGTATAGCCTGAATTATTTATAACAAAAATAATAGGTTTTATTTTGTTTCTCATCATTGTACTAACTTCACAAGCCGTTAATTGATGAGAACCTTCACCTGTGATTAAAATTGCACGTCTTTCAGGGCTTGCCATTTGACCGCCAAGAAGTGCTGCAGTTCCCCAACCTATTGAACCCCAAAGCGTTTGAGAGTTAAATTCTGCATTCTTTGGTAATCTTGTTGGTGCAAATCCGTGAGGAATTATTCCTGTATCAACAAAAATCATATCATTAGGCTTTAAAAATTCTTGTATTCTCGGATAAATATATGTAGCTTCAAGTTTTGAATCATCTGCAGGAGCGGTTTGTGCAAAACTTGGCTTTTTTTCTGGTAATTTGATATTAAATTCAGGAATTGCATCTGCAAGTGCTGAAAGCATATCTTTCATCAAAATATTTTCATACTTGATGTGTTCAACTTTTGTGTAAGTTCCTCTGATATCTATAAAATCTGCAGGAAGTAGTGGCATTCCGCCTCTGTAAGTGTTCAAATCGCTGTTAATTACTCCTACAGAAATTACTCCGTCAGAGTTTTCCAGTGAATCATAAGCATTTATATTTTCATATTTAGAAAGAAATGTTCCCAAATACATCGGATTATCTGCATCAATTAATCCTTTTCCCATAAGAAGGTTTGAAACAGGAAGTTTTGATTTTTCAAGGAGTTTTGTAAATTCTTTTCTTGCATCATATCTTTTGATTAAAACATCGCCTAAAATCATCGGGTGTTTTGCTTTTTCAAGCAAGCTAACGGCATGTTCTACGGCTTTTTTCAATATTCCCTCATCTGTTTCCATAACGTCAAGTTGAGGTGGAGTATCTTCTATTTCTACAAGACAAGTATCTATTGGTACTGCAACATATACGGGACGTTTTGTTTCTATCATTACAGATAAAATTCTGTCAATTTCTTCTTTTGCATTATTTTCATTCAAATAAGCAGTCGTTTCAACGCAGTTTGAATAAGCTCGTTCAAAAGCGTGGTAATCAGGAATTTGAAAATTATGGTGAATTAATGCATTTTTTTTAATCATTTGAGTTTTTGGTATTCCAACAATATGAATTACAGGAATATTTTCTGCATAACTTCCAGCAACTGCATTTATTGCACTCAATTCACCTACGCCGTAAGTTGTAACCAATGCTCCAAAACCGTTAATTCTGGCATATCCGTCTGCGGCATATCCTGCATTAAGTTCATTTGTGCAACCTACCCAATTAGTATTTTTATTGTCATCTATTGCGTATAAAAT
>JAGOIO010000139.1 GCA_017995595.1 bacterium
ACTACGTCGAAGATATCACCAATGCCTGTGCCAAATAAAAAACAGTTTGAAAAAGCTGAAAAGAATGCGGATTTACAGACAAAGACAGATTCTGCAAACGAAAAATATATATTTTTCAACAAAAAGTCAAAGACTCCAATTCAAAATGAAAAGAAAGATAAGACGGAGAATACAAAGAGTCAAAATACTTCTGTATCAACAGGAGGTTCAAAATGAAGAAAATAACAATAGCAATTTTATTATCAATATTTATGGTAACGCCGGCTTTTGCAACTGTTGAATTGGAAGATATAAACCAGACGAAACCACCTGCATATAGGGTTGGAACGACAGATGATATAGAGCATAAGTCTGATATCGTAAAACCTATAGATACGCAGAGTGTAAAAGAAGCAAACCAAAAAATAGAGATTGGTAATTTAACTTATGCAGATTTAAGCTTAAAGCGTATATCAAAAGAAATTTCTCAAAATCTTGATATGGATACAGAAGAGATGTTGTCAGATTTAAGTTTATTGTGGCGTGGTGCTGCGACAAAAAGTGATATTATAAAATTTGCCTTGTATAAGTTGTCAAATCCAGATGCAGATAAACCTGATGATAAATCTGTTAAGAAAGTTTTGCAAACTATTGCAAGTATGTCAACTTTGGTTGGAGCCGGTGCCGGTAGTGCTGTTGCCTCAGGAGCATCGTTTATCGGTGGTAATATTTTGGGAATTATGTCTCAAGATGATAAGGCTATAAATTATAAATATACAAAAGTAAATGATGCGGATATGATAATTCTAGTCAGAAAAATAGATGAGCTTCAACAAAAAGTTATGGATAATTATTATGACTACATGACTTCTCGAAAAGTTTTTCAAATGACAACGAAAATGGTTCAGGATAGACAGAAAAATTGTCAAAAAGCGGGCTTGACTAATACGAAAGAGCTTATCGTAATTTCTGATGCCTATTATAGAGAAGCAATAGATAAAGAAATGAAAGCACGTTCAGATTTTTATTCTAATAGAGCAAAAATGGAGCAACTTGTCGGAACTGAAACTTTTAATCAATTTGAGGCAACTGTAACCGATAGAGAACAAAACTCAAAGGATTAGTTTTAGTGCTTAGCATGTTCTACTTCATGTTGAGCCGGAGCTTGTTGAACTTGAGGTTGGTTTCCATATTGGTAACCATATTGGTATTGATATTGAGAAGTTTGAGCAGGAGCTGCCATTGTCATATCCATTGGTTGAACAGGAGGCATTGAACCTAAAGGCATTCCAAATGGGTCTCCCATTGGATTAGGGGTAAATTCTGAATATTGAGTATAAGTTTGAGACGGCATTACCATTGGTTGAACGTATTGTTGTTGAGCTGAATATGTTTGTGTCATAGGTTGATAAACTTGTTGAGGTCCAGCTTGTTGGATAGCTTGTGCTGAACTTTGTGTCGTTTGTTTTGTTGTCTCAAGTTGTTGTGCTTCAGGTTCTTTCTTTCCTCCAAAAAGTAGCTTACTTATTCCGCCTAAAATTATTGCACCTGCAATAGCTCCGATGCCGGCATGTTTTAAAGATTTTACCTTTGGAGCATCTTTTCCTAATTGAGATAGACCTTTTGTTATTTCGTCAGAAACTTTGCCTGAAGCTAAACTTGTATGAGCATTCTTTATTTCTTGAAGATTGATTGCTCCGCCTTGAGCATTTGTAATCAAAATCTTATGAGCGTTTAATTCTGTAATCTTATTGTTGCTTCTGTAAATTGCATTATTGTAAGCTTTTCTTTGAGCATCATTTGTTGATTTTTGAAGTAAATCTGTAAGCTGTGCATTGTATTTAGCTTGATTTTCTATTGTTTTATCAAGCTCATCTACACTGTTAAATTTAATTCCTTTTAGGTAATCAGCTGTGCTGACTTGACCGTTTGTTGCATGAAATTTTGTTTCAACTTTTTTGTCTTCTGTATTTATTAAATTAGTCAAAATATCTTTCATGTGAGTAACTTTGTTTGCTACTGAAGGATTTGATTTTTTTGCATTTTCCATGGATTTTGTAAAAGTATCTGTGTCCATCTTTGCAATATCGTTGGCACTGGCAGTTTTAGGGAAACATTGGTATCCTAAAATTCCTCCGCCAATAAGTCCTAATGTTGCACCGATAGTTCCTGCGTGGTTGTTATTTGCTTCAACAGGTTGAGTTGTTGTAGTTGTTGAGGAATAAGAGCTTCCTACAGGAATTTGTGTTGCTTCTTGAGCATATTGTGCTGTCGGATAACCTTGTGTTCCAGTTTGTACTTGTTGTGTACTGTAATTCTGATACATTGTAGGATTTTGAACATCATAAATTCCCATAATAAAAACCTTTCAATAAAACCTAACCAAAAAATAATTTATTTAATTATAACCAACCTTATATTCATGTAAAGTATTTTTTTCATGAATAATTGCCATGAATTTTGCTAATTTTTGCATGTTTGTAAACATTTTGTAATGTTCTATCCGTTTTTAGCAAATGTATTTTTTACACCTGTTAAAATATATGTATAGATATCTTATTTATCCCAAGGAGAAACATGAACGTAAGAAATATAGGTTTTACCTCGACAAGCTCAAATACTGCAAGTAATTGCAAATCAAATGTAGGTTTCGGAAAATTGTATATTGATTCCGGCGTTTTGAAAAAAGCTGTTTCAATGGGGCTGAAAGATAGTTGGGAAAAAGAAATTCCTTTGTTAAAAGCTCAATCTAAAAATTTTGATATTAGAATTTTTAAATCAGATGAGAAAAATTTTAATTGTGAATTGTATAAAATTAATGACTTTGCAAATAATGGTGCTATGTCTGACGTTATTGGGACTTCTGTTGGTCAGTACGGTGGTAAAAAAGGTAAGAAAAATAATGACTTGTTAAGCCTTTATAATAAGGCTTTGCAGAACTTTAAAACTAAATTGAAAGCTGAAAATAAAACTAAAAATTTTGATGAAGATGCACATCATCTAAAAAATATTATAGGGTAAAACCTATTATTTGTTGTTTTTAGATGATTAAAGAATGGAATAAAATATGAATGTAGGTTTTGTACCTGTAAAATTAAATGAAACAAAAAATATAAAACGAAATGCTAATTTTAAAAGCTTGTATATTTCTCAAGAAACTACTAAGTTTTTGTGTGATTTAGGACAGGAAAAGGTTTTAAAAAAGCAGTTGCCGATTTTAGAAAGAATTGGCAGGTTTGTAAATATTAAATTTGATTTTAATAAGGGTTCATACTTTCTTCCATCATCTGGGAATGTTGATGAGGCTTCAAAAATATCTGATTTGACTTGCAAAATTTATAAGAAAAAAAAGAATGGAGCAAATGGAGATTTAATAACATTGGCTCAACGAATGTTTATAAAATATATGAAAAAACGACCTAATTTATATTTATTGGAATCCGGAGAAAAAGTAAAAGAAAAAGATTTCAATCTTCTTGATATGGTCGAAGAAGCTTATTTTCGACATCGTACTTTTGTTAATGAGCGTTTAAAACACAAAAATATAGCAAGTGTTTAAACGCATTTTTGTTGAATAAAAGTATGTTAGAAAAAGGAAATTAAAATGAATTTATTAGTAAATGGAAATAGTAACAGTTTTGGGAATTTATATTTTACTCAAAATGCAGGAGACTTGGTTAGAAAAGTTTGTTCTGAAAAAACATTGAATAATGATATGCAAAAATTAAAAGAACTCGGTGAACGTGCTGATATATGTTTTAGTTCAAGCAAGATTGAAGGGCAAGATAAAGCAAAAGCTTCACTTCGTTGTGATATTTTTAAAAAAGGAATGCAAGGAGTTGGGACAGCTTGGCTTGGTGGTTCGTCAGTCAGCATTGAGGGAACTAAGAATCGGAAAAGTTTAAACTTTGAAGCCGTATTAAAAGATGCGGAAAAGGTCAAGGTAAATATTTTAGAACTCGTAAAATCTGCTCTAAAAAGTTGTGGAAAATAAAATTCTAAAATGAAAAAGATTGTTAAATCCTGAATCGTAGAGCTTTTAAGACTTGAAAACAAGTCTAAAATATGATACAATATTTATATTGTTATTAAAATAAAGGATTTTAAATGGCTAAAAGTACAGCTAAAACATTATTGTCATATTGGCTAGAACTCTCTGTTTGTAAGCATTTAGCGTTTACTTTAGCTGAAATACTAATTGTATTAGGAATCCTTGGTATTATCGCTGAAATGACTATTCCTACAT
>JAGOIO010000140.1 GCA_017995595.1 bacterium
ATAATTATTATTTATTGTCTGCTGATTATTCACAAATTGAATTAAGACTGTTGGCACACTGTTCTGAGGACGAAAATCTGGTTAATGCTTTTTGTAATGAAGTTGATGTTCATACACTTACGGCTTCAAAAGTCTTTGACGTTGAGGTTGATAAAGTTACTAAAGATATGCGTAGAACTGCCAAAACTGTTAATTTTGGAATAATTTACGGTCAAACTAAATACGGACTTGCTAAATTATTGAAAATTTCACCTCTTGCTGCCGGCTTATTTATCGAAAAGTATTTTGAAACATATCCTAAAGTAAAAGATTATATGCAAAATACCGTAAAGTTTGCGTATAAAAAGGGGTATGTTGAAACTATCTTTGGTAGAAGAAGATATATGAAAAGCGAACTTTCAAGCCGAAATAAAATGATAAGAGAGTTTGCCGAACGTGCTGCTTCAAATCAGCCTCTTCAAGGAAGTGCGGCGGATTTAATTAAAATGGCTATGATTGATTTGTCTAAAAAATTGGACGACAAAAAGTTAAAATCAAAGATGATAATGCAGGTTCACGATGAACTTATATTAGAAGTTCCGAAAGAAGAAATTGAAGAAGTAAATGCTTTAACAGTGGAGTCTATGGAATTAGGACAACCGTTAAGAGTTCCGCTTTTGGTTGATGCTAAATATGGAAAGAACTGGTTTGAAAAATGATTAAGAGAATAATATTTGCAACATTAGCTATTATTTTGTTTTTTAATACGCCTTGTTTTGCCTTGACTGCTCTAATTGATGCTCAGACAAGACCGCAATATGTTGCGTATAATTACTGTAATAAAATCTTTAAAATGGATTCACAAAGACTTTTTTATTTAACCTTGGCAAGTATTTCTGCAAACAGATTTACGATAGATGAAATACAGTCAAGAAGCGGATATGTCTTGTTTACCGTAAAAGATATGCACTTTTTGGCAAGTGTAATAAATGTGGATTCAAAACGCTCTATGTTGAAGATTACACCAACGGACAGTAATTATTATTTTCCGATAGGAATAGTTCAGAACTGCTTTAAATATATAGAGTTAAATCAATATACTCCTGTGGAACGTCCTTTGGTTCAGTAAAAAGAAATTAATTTGTGTTAGTATAAAAATGTTATGAGAAAACAATTTAAAATTCATTCTAAATATCGTCCGTCAGGAGATCAACCGGAAGCAATAAAGCAACTCGTTGAAGGTTTAAATAAAGGTTATGATGCCCAAACTCTTTTGGGTATTACAGGTTCAGGTAAAACTTTTACTATTGCGAATGTTATTGAACAAATTCAAAAACCTGCACTTATAATTGCTCATAATAAAACTCTTGCGGCTCAATTATATAATGAATTTAAGGAACTTTTTCCGGAAAATTCAGTTGAATATTTTATAAGCTATTATGATTATTATCAGCCGGAAGCTTATATCCCCAGAACTGATACTTTCATTGAAAAATCAGCTTCTATTAATGAAGAAATTGATAGACTAAGGCATAATACAACAAGAAGTTTATATGAAAGAAATGACGTTATAATTGTAGCTTCTGTAAGTTGTATTTATGGTTTAGGTTTACCCGAGAATTATTTTAAAGGTGCAATAACGCTTTCTGTCGGTGATGAGTTGCCAAGAGATGAACTTTTGCACCACTTAATTGAAGTGCAATATACTAGAAATGATGTTGTATTAGAACGTGCAAATTTTAGAGCCAGAGGCGATATCGTTGAGATTATACCGTCTTATGAAAAAATAGTTACCAGAATTTATTATTTTGGTGATGAAATTGAAAAAATTGTAAAAATTGATAATGTTACTGGCGAAATACTTGAAAAACCTGATAAAACAACAATTTATCCTGCAGTACACTATTTGTCATCGACTGATAATATGGACGAAACTTTATCTTTAATCAGGCAGGAATTGAAGAATCGCCTTGTTGAACTTGACTCTCAAAATAAACTCGTGGAAGCTCAACGGCTTGAACAACGTGTTAAATATGATATGGAAATGATTAAAGAAATGGGTTATTGCTCAGGAATTGAAAATTATTCAAGAATTTTGGAACGGCGAGCCGTCGGCTCGCCTCCTGCGACTTTGTTAGATTATTTCCAAGAAGATTTTTTAACCGTTGTCGATGAATCCCATGTTACTCTGCCTCAGCTAAAAGGTATGTATAGAGGTGATTCAGCAAGAAAGGATACTTTGGTTGATTATGGCTTTAGGTTGCCGTGTGCAAAAGATAATAGACCTCTGAAAGAAAACGAATTCTTTGAGCGAGTTAACCAAAAAATTTATATCTCTGCAACTCCTGCCGATTTTGAACGTCAAACTTCTTCTCAACTCGTTGAGCAAATAATTCGTCCTACAGGACTACTCGACCCTAAAATAGATGTTCGTCCGATAGATGGTCAGGTCAATAATCTTATAAAAGAAATTAATATAAGAGCTGAAAAAAATGAAAGAGTTTTGGTTACTACTCTTACAAAACGTATGGCTGAAGATTTAACAGATTATTTTCAAACTCAAGGCGTGAGGGTTCGTTATCTTCATAGCGAAATTCAATCACTTGAGCGTGTCGAAATATTGAGAGATTTACGATTGGGTGAATTTGACGTGCTTATTGGTGTAAACTTATTGCGTGAAGGTTTGGATATTCCTGAAGTTTCTCTTGTTGCTATTATGGACGCTGATAAAGAAGGCTTTTTACGCTCTGAAACAAGTCTGGTTCAAACTATCGGACGTGCAGCCAGAAACTCTTGCGGTTCTGTTATTATGTACGCAGATAGAATGACAGATTCTATGAAAAAAGCTATTTCTGAAACAGAACGTCGAAGAAAAATACAAATTGAATACAATCAAAAATATGGCATAGTTCCGCAAACTATTAAAAAACCTATTGAAGATAACTTATTGTCTCTTGTTGCAAGCTATAGAAATTTTGAAGACATAGTTGCAGAAGAAATGGTTGATATGGGTATTGATAAAAAAGACTTGCCTAAACTTATTGAGAAACTTGAAAAAGACATGCACAAAGCTGCCAAAATACTTGATTTTGAACGAGCTGCCCAAATCCGTGATAAGCTTAAAAAGCTAAGGGAAATGATAAAGTCCTAAAAACTTGTATCTCTCTTGTCATATCCCATTATTTCATAGCCAAGTTGTGCAAAATAATGACCTGTTGCGGCTATATTAAATATAACTGCATAAGACAAAAATGCGTATAATACAGGACCAATGCCGAATAATACTCCGATGGTGTATCCTAAAAATGCACATGTTGGTATATTTATTAAAAGTAATTGAATTACAAAGAATATTAATCCTACTATTATATCTCCGCATTTATCACTTACTGCTTTTAAATTATATGCTGATATAATACTTTCTTTTCTTACAAATAATAAAAATTGTGATAATGAAATTGATATGACAATTAGCCAAACTATAACTTGAATTGTCGTAATTAACCATGGTAATGGAATTTGCGTTGTGAAAGATAGTGCAAAGTTTGCAATAGATATTGCAATAAGTGTCAATGGTCCGATAGAAATTAATAATTTCAAAGAACTGATTGCCATTTTTAAAAAGTTTAATGACGGAAGTACACAGTCTCCCTCGTTAAGTACACCACTTGTTATTTCTGCAAAATATCCGATTAAGAAAAAAGCTGTAATTAATCCGAGTGTCCAAACGCCTCCATATTTTCCGTTAGCGGTCAAGGACATTGTATAACAATAATATAAAGGTATTGCAAAAACGGCTATCTTTACAAAAGATAGATTATCTTCAAAAGTTTCTCTAAAAGAGTCAATAATTGATGCCATTCCAAAAACCTCATTTAAACGGATACTTACATTGTACCACATTTTAATAAAATTAATAACATGATTTTTACAAATTGTATTCTAAACGAGCAAAGATTATACCAAAGTCGTAGCTTGATAGTCTTTATTATTACGAAATGTAACAAAATAAACAAAGTCTGAAATCGGGGGTTGAGTATATACTTTATATATATACAAGAAGAAAAACAAAACAGAGAGCAAACATTAAATAGACACGAGAGATAATAAAGAGAACACACACACCGTTTAAATAAAGAGAGATATAGTTAACCTTCCTAACACACCTTATTAAATTCCTTTCCTTAACAAAATTTTTAAAACCTCCAAATTTTT
>JAGOIO010000141.1 GCA_017995595.1 bacterium
TCATAATTCAATATATCCATAAAATAGTCAAGAGCTTTTGAAAAATCTTTGTCTTCAAAAGCCTTATTCCCAAAAACTGTAGATAGTTCAACAACAGAGCATTTGACAATATCTATGTCCTTAGCAAAACTATCAGATATTGGTTCTTTTGCCTTATCAACTGCCTCAAAATATTTTAATGACTCTTGATAATATCTCAAAGCCATATCTTTTTTTCCGTCTTTTAGCTGAGCATTCCCCAGACCTCTGTAAATTTCAGAAAAATATATGTTTTTTTTATTCAAATTTTCTTGCATCTACTATACCGAAATAAGTTTTTTAACTTCTTTTCTTTTTATTTTTATCGTAGTCGTCTTTGGCAACGGATCCTTAACAACAGTAATATTAATAGGTCGTTTATAAGGAGCTAATTGCTTAGAAAGCAATTTGACTTCGTCTCTTGCTATTTTATTTAGCTCTTCATCATCTTTTACATTTCTAATAAGTTCTTCTGTCGGAACAACAACTGCCGCAATATCTTCAGTTCCATCTTTAGCTCCACCTGAACGAGAAATACCAAGCACGCAAACTTCTCTAAACTTATCACTTTTTTCTAAAACTTTTTCAACTTCCTCAGGAAATACTTTTTTACCACCACTCAAAACAATCATGTTTTTAATTCTACCTGTAATATAAATATGATTTGTTTTATCAAGCTTTGCAATATCACCTGTATGTAGCCAACCATCAGCATCAATTGTTTCTGCAGTCAACTCCGGATTGTGATAATAACCTTTCATAACAGACGGACCCTTTAGCAACAATTCCCCGGATTCTTCATCAATTCTTGCATTTAAGCTTGGGAACGGCTTACCTACAGAAGCCAAGTCATTACGTTTATCATAATTTACAGAAACAACAGGACTTGCTTCTGATAGTCCGTAGCCCTGATAAACCTTTATTCCGATAGTTTCAAAGAAATCTGCAACTTCTAAGTCTAGTGGAGCACCACCGGCAATACAGCCTCCAAATTTTCCGCCAAACTGGTCATGAATTTTCTTAAATAATAATTTTCTTACGCTATAAAACGGAATCAATTTTGCGATTTTATACATAAATGCAAATCCGATTTGTACATGCTTTGGAGAAGCTTTTATTTCAGATTCGATACCGGCTTTCAACAATTTTAAGAAAGCAGGAACAACCATCATAAAATTAACACCCTTTTCTCTCATAATGCTTAAAATATCTTTAGGTTTTAAGCTGTGAGTATAATATACTGACAAACCCCAATACAAGAAAGCAGAAAAGCCTACAGTTAACTCAAACAAGTGATTCATAGGCAATATCGAAAGTACCGAAATACCGTCAGTCGGATCAAAGAATTGAGGCAAAATACCTTCAATATCCTCTAATTGTGCTAACATATTTCTAAATGAAATTTCAACACCTTTAGGTGAACCTGTAGTTCCAGAGGTATAGATAATAAAAGCCGTAGATTTAGAACTACGAGGTCTCCATTTACCCTCAGAACTTGTCGGCAAAGTATATAAACATGGCATTGAAACATTATAGGAAGGCTCATCAATCAATATAACATGCTTTATAGATGAAACTTCTTTTTGTAAAGCCAAAGCTTTTTCCAAGTAATTTTGAGAAGCCAAAACTACAGATGGTAGGCAGTCAGAAAGAATGGATTTCAACTCGTATTTAGTAAGTTTTACATCAAGCGGTACAGTAATCAAGCCTGCCATTACTGATGCAAAAACACAAGCACCATATTCAGGTTTAGATTCAGAAAGAATAGCCAAACGCTCTCCTTTTTTCAAATCTAAATCATTCATTAAATAGTTTGCAAGCTTCCTTGAAATCAACCCAACACCCTTGTAAGAAAATTCTTTCCAACCCAAAGCTGTTTTAATGCCAAGAGCAACTCTATCTCCATAAACTTTTGTTTTATCTTCCAGTAACAACAATACATTGTTTTTTCTATAACGCATATAGAATGACCTCCAATACCTATCCCAGCCTTAATTAAGACCATTGGCTAATCTAATTCCCATACTATTAGAATACGTCTAAAAAGCCTGATTGTCAAATACTTAATGTATTTTAAAAGATTTTCCTACGTAATATGAATGATTTATATCTTTTTTTACAAATAAATAAAAGGAATATGTCGTATAATTACTCATATAGGAATATATTTATAATATGTTGACTTTGTAAATAAAAACATTAAATGCATAGTAAATAGTATAAAGATTTACCGTACAAAAGAATAGGAGAAAAGCTTATGGGCATGGCAGCATCGCAAGCCAGATACTTGGAATTAACAGCAAGAAAGTCAAACGTTGAATATGAAGGACAACAAGTAAACCAACAACGTACAGATTTGGCGAATCAGAGTGCAAATTTGTTTTCACAACTTACTTCGTTGCAAACACCTACAGCACCAAGTTCTAGTGATTATACAACCGTAAACTACACTTTCTCTGACGGAACTAATACTTATACATTTGCACCAAGTGATGTTACGTCGATTTCAGGCGAAGCTACAGTTAATTCACAAGTTGTTTACCATTATACAAGTAGTGATTATAGTGGTGTTGCACAAACTCTTACAAATATGACAGCAACCAGCAGTGGTACAACTTACCATATAGGCTCTTCCGGTACTATTGTTAACCAATGTAGCGATACAGGTTCATCTTCCGGAACTGCAAATTATGATGCTGCAGCTCTTTTACAAATTTGTAAAGACCTTAACGGAAAAAGCGGATACGGTTCAATCGTTAGTGATTTAGGCTATGATTCAACAAAAACAGATGCAGAAAATACGACAACAATAAAGTCAAATGTTGGAAAAGTTTACACTTATACAACAAGCGGTAAAACATATTATCTTTCAGGAACAGATTTGTCAGCATTAGCAGCATCAGGCACTACAGGAAACCTTTGTGAAAGCTATGCAACAACATTAGATAAAGTTCACTATTTAACATCAAAAGCAAACTTACAAACATCAGATACAAGTTCTGACAGATACTCTGAAATAACATTGGACGGAACTTCAACATCTTATACTGTTAATTGTACAACAACAACAAATACAACAGCGTATAATGATGCATTGAACAATTATAGCTACCAACAACAAGTTTATCAAAAACAAATTACTGATATTAACGCCAAGACATCTATAATTCAGCAACACGATAGAACTCTTGAATTAAGATTGAGACAATTAGATACCGAACAACAGGCTCTTTCAACTGAAATGGACGCAGTTAAAAAAGTTATTGATAAAAACATTGAAAGTACATTCAAAACATTCTCATCATAGTATAAGTTTAAATTAGAGGTAAAAATGTCATACAGATACGATAGTTACTTAGTAATAGCAAATAAATTTGGTGCAGCATCTTCAGATGCAAAAGCTCAACTTTTTGAAACTTATGATAAATTAAGAGATATAACTGTCTCTGGCTCATCAGGTTCAACAGGTAGTGGTTTTGAATCTGCCGGTGGATTCTTGTACAAGGTTGCAAGTCTTTTTTCACCATCTTCATTTATGGCAACTATGGGAACTAATATCTCAACAGGAGTTCCCGGAACTTCTTATTGGTCAAGTTCAAACGATGCAACACCATCATCATCAACAGGACTTGAAAATTACTCAGGATTTCCAAGTGGTGCAGCTGGTATTGAATCAGGTCTTGGCTATGATACAATAGGCGGGGTAATGACAGGCTACGGAACTGATGGTAGTGCAACAGGTTTTGCATCAAGTGTCGGAAACTTGGCGGATTTTGCCGCTTACAGTGCAGGTGCAGCAAGCGGTTATAGCGGATTCGGTCAAAAAATCGTACTTTCTACCGCAGGTTTAATTTCTGGCGTTGGTGGTATTATGCAAGCCGCTGCTCCATATATGGGCGTTTACGGTCTTGGTGCAGTTATTGCAGGGAACTTAATGCAAGGTACAGGTTCAGCAGCACTCGCTGCCGTTCAGAAAGCCGCAACAGGTATTGTAAACAATGCCGATGTTATATTAACAAATAAAGTCCGAAATATTGAAACTGTTTGTAAGATGTTAGACACTCAAGGCGATGTCGTTAGAAAGATGTTAAAAGAAAGCATTGATAGCGATAGTAAGACAATACAAAACTTATAGAACAAGGATTTCTGACATGGTTTTAAGAACTTTCACC
>JAGOIO010000015.1 GCA_017995595.1 bacterium
AGAATTAGTATTTTTAGGACCACCTGCATGTGGTAAAGGAACTCAAACAAATAAATTGGCTGAATATTTGAAGTATCCTCATGTCGATACAGGTTCTTTACTTAGAAAAGCTATTGCAGATAAAACTCCGGACGGAGTTACTGCAAAATCTTTTATTGAAAAAGGACAACTCGTTCCGGTTGAAATTGTAGCTTCAATTATTAAAAACAGACTTTTAGAAGCCGATTGCAAGGAAGGTTTTATTCTTGACGGATATCCAAGAAGCGTTGAGCAAGCTAAAATTTTAGAAAAAATGTTACCAGAGATTGATGCAGGTGAAACTTCAAAATTTAAAGTAATTTGTTTTGATATTGATGAAGAACTTTTACTTGAAAGAATTGTAAACCGTCGTTCTTGTCCAAAATGCGGAGAAATATATAATTTGAAAACTCTTGCACCGAAAAAAGATGGAATTTGCGATAAATGTGGAGCAGAATTAACTCAAAGAAAAGATGATACTGCTGAAACTGCAAAAGCTCGTTTTGATACATACTTTAGAGAAACTGCACCGTTAATTGATTTTTATGAAAACAAAGGTACGTTGGTAAAAATAGATGCAAACGGTTCCGTTGATGAAGTCTGGGACAGATTGCTAAAAGCTATTAAATAGTTTTTATTATACAAATAAAAATACCGTTGAGTTTAACTCAACGGTATTTTTTTATATAAATAAATTTTAAATTTTATTTATTAGCAGCTTTTAATCTTGTTATAGCTTTAGAAAGTGCAAGTTCCGCTCTTTGTGCATCTATATCAGTTTTTTGTGCAGATAATCTTGCTTCCGCTCTTTCTTTCGCCTCTTTAGCCCTGGTTACGTCTATATCAGAACCATTCTCGGCAATAGGAGTTAAAATTAGAGCTTGGTTATTTTTAAGCTGAAAAACTCCGCCCATAATTGCAAAGAATAAAACTTCATGCTTTAAGACAACTTTAGTAACACCAACATCTAAAGCACACATAAACGGTTCATGATTAGGTAAAATTCCAAACTCACCGACTGTACTTTTTGAATAAATTTCTTCGACATCATCATCAAAAATCACATGTTGGTGGGTCGTTATTTTTAAGTGTAATTTATTTTCCACGTTTTACCCCCACTAGCTAAGAGTTTTAGCTTTTTCAACTGCTTCTTCGATAGTACCAACCATATAAAAAGCTTGTTCAGGAAGGTTGTCATGTTTACCATCAAGAATTTCTTTGAACCCTCTTATAGAATCTTCAAGCTTAACGTATTTACCGGGAATTCCTGAGAATTTTTCAGCAACATAGAACGGTTGAGATAAGAATTTTTGAATTTTTCTTGCTCTGTTAACAGTTTCTTTGTCTTCTTCAGAAAGTTCGTCCATACCAAGAATAGCGATAATATCTTGTAATTCTTTGTATTTTTGAAGTATTTCAAGAACTCTACGAGTTGTTGTATAGTGTTCGTCTCCGATGATATTAGGATCTAAAACTCTAGAGTTAGAAGCTAACGGATCAACCGCAGGATAAATACCAAGAGAAGCGATTTGTCTAGACAAAACCGTAGAAGCATCAAGGTGAGAGAATGTAGTCGCAGGAGCCGGGTCAGTCAAGTCATCGGCAGGAACATAAATTGCCTGAACAGAAGTGATTGAACCGTCTTTTGTTGACGTAATTCTTTCTTGCAATTCACCCATTTCAGTTGCAAGAGTCGGTTGGTAACCAACGGCAGAAGGCATACGACCTAATAAGGCTGAAACTTCTGAACCTGCTTGCGTAAATCTGAAAATGTTATCAATGAATAACAAAACATCTTGTTTAGAAAAGTCTCTAAAATATTCTGCAGCGGTAAGAGCAGAAAGACCAACTCTCATTCTGGCTCCAGGTGGTTCGTTCATTTGTCCATAGACAAGTGCAACTTTATCCAATACTTCAGATTCTTTCATTTCATTCCAAAGGTCATTACCTTCACGAGTTCTTTCTCCAACACCACCGAAAACGGAAACACCTGAGTGTTCAAGGGCGATATTGTGAATTAATTCCATAATCAAAACGGTTTTACCAACACCGGCACCACCGAATAAACCAATTTTACCACCTTTTTGATATGGTTGAAGCAAATCGATAGCTTTAATACCTGTTTCAAGAATTTCAACATCAGTATTTTGGTCAACCAATTTTGGTGATTGTCTGTGAATAGGCAAGTAATCTTGAGTTTCAACAGGACCAAGTTTGTCAACAGGCTCTCCTACTACGTTTAAGATTCTTCCAAGAATAGGTTTCCCTACAGGAATTTTTATTGAATCTTTAGTATCAATAACCTTCATGCCTCTTTTTAAACCGTCAGTTGATGACATCGCAACTGTTCTTACTTTGTTTGAACCCAACATTTGTTGAACTTCGGCGATAACTGTTGTACCGTCATCTTTTTGAATTCTTAGGGCATTATAAATTTCAGGTAATTCACCTTGAGCGAACTCAACGTCAATAACCGGACCAATTATTTGAGAAATTAACCCCTCGTTTTTTTCTAAAGTTTCCATGTTTAACCCTCATACATACTTGTACATGAATTATAATACATCAAAATTTTTAATTTTCAAACGGCAAGAAAAAACGTAATTTTTTGAAATAATATTTAAGAATATTTAAAAATGTTCTTGAAGTTTATTTTGTTAGTTGTTATAATAATCAAGCGAGTATTTATTATAGAAAGGAATTTAAGAAAATGGCATTGGAGATGACTTATCCATCTTTGGAGAAAGCGATTAATCCTACCCACGATATAAAACTTTTCAGTGGGCGTTCTAACACAAAACTATCACAAGAGATAGCAAAGTATTTGGGAACAACTGTTGGACCTATGGTTATAAAGAATTTTGCAGATGGCGAAATTTATGTTCAAGTACAAGAAAGTGTAAGAGGCGATGACGTTTTCATTATTCAACCTCTTTGTAATCCTGTTAATGAAAATTTAATGGAATTGTTAATTATAATAGATGCGTTTAAACGTGCCAGTGCAAAAACTATAACTGCGGTAATTCCTTATTATGGTTATGCAAGACAAGATAGAAAAACTTCCGGAAGAGAAGCTATTACTGCAAAATTGGTAGCAGATTTGCTTACAACTGCAGGGACAGACAGAATTTTAGCCATGGATTTGCATACAGGTCAAATTCAGGGCTTTTTTAATATTTTGGTTGATCACATTTTTTCAACTCCTATTTTAGTTGATTATATTAGAAAACTTAATATTAATCCTGAAGATATGGTTGCAGTAAGCCCTGATACAGGCGGAGTTGCAAGAACAAGACATTTTGCAAAAGACCTATCTTGTTCACTTGCAATTATTGATAAAAGACGTGATAAACATAATGAGGCTATTGCTTCTAATGTAATCGGTGAGGTTTCTGGTAAGGTTTGTATCTTATTTGACGATATTATTGATACGGCAGGCTCTATATGTGAAGCTTCAAAACTTCTAATGAAAGAGGGAGCAAAGGAAGTTTATGTATGTGCTGCTCACCCTGTATTCTCAGGCCCTGCAGTTGAAAGAATTTCAAATTCTCCTATTAAAGAAGTTATTGTAACTAATACAATTCCTCACGATATGGACAACATGCCGGACAAAGTTAAACAACTTTCTGTAGCACCTCTTTTGGGTGAAGCAATTTCAAGAATTCATGATGATGAATCAATTAGTTCATTGTTTGGATTTGAAAAAGAAATTAAATTGTAATTGTAAAAAGAAAGTTTAAAAATATAAAAAAGCACTAAATACATTGGATTTAGTGCTTTTTTTAAAACTTTAATATTTAGCAATTAAAATTATATAATCTAAGAATCTTCATTATCTTTGAACAACTTAAATTCCTCAGGAGGTTGTTCTTTTCTGAATTCAGGTTTTAACTTTGATATATCAAGTTCAATTTTACCTTTTGTAGCTTTTTCAAGAGTTTGCTTTATTGCTTCAGGATACCAGCCGTAATCTTTAACCTGACCGTTATTTATTAATGAAATAACCTTATCTATATATTTTTGTGTGTTTTTAGGCATATCAGGGCAAACCTTGTCTATAAATTCATCATAAGGCAAGCTACCACGTTTACTGTTATACATTTTACTTTCTACAAGATAGTTAGTAGGGTTGTTTGCTCCTGCACAATCTCCGCTTCTTTCAAGCGGGTGGCGAGGAAAAACGTGTTCTGTTGTACTCATAGACGGTTCAATAAATCGTTTCATTATAAATTGAGGCTCACGATCTACAAGATTACCACTACTGTTTATTGTTGGATTTGAATATTTTACTATAAATGCATCAACATCATTTTCTGATGTTGGAAGCTTAGACATTTCTGCTGAAATTTTATTCGTAAACTCTTTGTCATTGGTTTTGTCCAAAATTTCTCTGACCGTTGTACAAAATATTTTATTTTTAAAATGAGTTCTGGAATCTTCACCTGCAATAATTTTTTTTGTATCTTCAAGAAGTTTATTAAATTCAGGCATGCTTAGTTCTTCTTTTTGTGAAACTAAATTCTGTATGTTATTAACAACATTTAGTTGTTTTTTTTGAAGTATTTGTTCATGTTCAGGTCTCATTCTGCGGAATAATTCATTAATACTATCTGTCGGGTGTTCAATATGCTTGTTTTTAAGTAATTCAAAAACTGTTTTTTCCGTGTTGAACATGTTTTTTCTAAAAGGTTTTATTAAATTTATAAGTTCTTCAGTATATTTTTTGTTAGTATTTGGTGCAGTTTTGATACTGTTTGGGAATAAATCCTTTATAGTGTTATTGCCTCTTGTTTTTACCTTTGATAATTCTTCGTACATTTCAGGATTTTTAACAACTTTATTTAAAAGTATTTTTTCAAGCTTGTTTATGTAGCCAAAACCTTTTGCAAGAATTGATATTGCCTTATTTGAAATTTCATTATTACTTTGTTTGATTACTCTCGGCCATTTTAAACCATTGATAATTTTGGGCGGAATAAGTTCTATGCCGGAGCAAGGATCGGGAATTCCTTCAATATTCTTAAATATAAAAGGGAAACTCGTTGCCGTAAACGAAATTGAATCAACCCTGTTAGTTCTTATTTTTGTTTGAAAATTACTGACATTTGTTGATTTTATAGAATTTGAAGCTGAAAAGCTTACAGGTTTAATATTCATTAAAAAGTACCTTCAAAAATCTGAAACGACTTTATTATCATAACACGTGTGAGCATAAAAACATATCAAAATAAATTTTGTTACTTTAGTAATGCGAGATTGGGGAATTGTAACAAAACGTAATTAAGTTTTAAAATCAAAATCTTGTAAAAGGTAAAGCTTCGTGGTATGATGTTGAAGCCGTACTCCACGGGGAGTTAGCGGATCCCTTGACTCGAACGCTTTTGCGGGGTGCAGAGCCTACTGTGAGGCTAATGAGAGTTTGGCGGAAGTTGATTTTATCGTTGACATTTTAAATTGTAATGGCGTAAGCTGTCGAACCGTGTCAGGGTGGAAACACAGCAGCACTAAGACATGTCTTTACGGGTGTTATAAGCTTAAAATCGAGGTAATATCTTTCGGAAACTGAATTTTTGTTTGTCGATAGGTAGTGGTACGGCTTTTATAAATTTAGAGAAATGAACATTTTACTTAAAGTTTAATTTTTGTAAGATGTTTTTTATTTTTAATTTTTTATGTTATTATAAAAATTGAAGTTTGGAGAATACAAATGATAACAGTAAAAGATGTAGAACACGTTGCAAAGCTTGCACGTTTGGAATTGACAGAAGAAGAAAAAGAAAAATTCACTCGTCAATTAGGTGATGTCCTAAAATATGTTGAACAGATGAATGAAGTTGACACAACAGGGGTTGAACCGATGGCACACGCATTTGATGTTGTGAATGTTATGAGGGAAGATAAAGTTGTTTCAGAGCAGACAAAAGAGGCTCTAATGGCAAACGCACCGGACGAAGAGAACGGTTTCTTTAAAGTCCCTAAAATAAGTAGCTAAAAAAAAGAGGTTTTCAACGTAAGTTCGAAGCCTCTTTTTTCTAATGGTATTAAGAGTTTTAGTATTTAATCGGGGGAAATATGGGTACAAAATACATTTTCGTAACAGGTGGTGTTGTAAGTTCTTTGGGTAAAGGGATTGTTGCAGCTTCTTTAGGTAAGTTACTTACTGCAAGGGGATATTCAGTTGCAATTCAAAAGTTTGACCCTTATATTAACGTTGACCCCGGAACTATGAGTCCGTTTCAACACGGCGAAGTTTTTGTAACAGATGATGGTGCGGAGACTGACCTTGATTTAGGACATTATGAAAGATTTACAGATACAAGCTTGAGCCAAGTTAATAATGTAACTTCTGGCAGTGTATATCAGACTGTTATTAATAAAGAGAGAAAAGGCGATTACCTTGGTGGTACTGTTCAAGTAATTCCTCATATTACAAATGAGATTAAATCCAGACTTTTAAAAGCTCAAAATGAATTTAAACCTGATTTTTTAATTACTGAAATCGGTGGAACAATAGGTGATATTGAAAGCTTACCGTTTATTGAAGCAATCAGACAATTTAAAGCCGAAGTCGGATTTGAAAACGCACTTTCTGTTCATGTTACATTGTTACCATATTTACCGACATCAGGCGAATTAAAGACGAAACCTTCTCAACATAGTGTAAATGTTTTAAGAAGCTATGGTATTCAACCTGAAATTTTGGTTTGCAGAACTCAAAAACCTATTCCAAAAACAGAAAAGGAAAAATTGGCACTATTTTGTTCAGTACCGAAAGAAGCTGTTATTGAATGTAAGGACTTGAAGAGTATTTATGAAGTTCCTTTGGCATTGGAAGAACAAAATATTGCATCTGTAATATTGAAAAGATTAAACAAAGAGGATAGAAAACCTGATTTAGCAGAATGGGAAAAGCTTGTCGAGAGAATTAAAAATCCAAAAGACACATATAAAGTTGCTATTGCAGGTAAATATACAAAGCTTTCAGATGCTTATATTTCTGTTGTTGAATCCTTAAAGCATGCCGGTTATGCAAATGATGCAAAAGTTGAGGTAAAGTGGATAAATGCTGAAGATTGCATTGAGTATAATGAAGCAAAGAAATTGTTGAAAGATGTTGATGCCCTTGTAGTTCCAGGAGGTTTTGGAATAAGAGGCATTGAAGGAAAATTAAATGTAATAAGATATGCAAGAGAAAACAATTTGCCGTTTTTAGGGTTATGCTTAGGAATGCAATGTGCTGTTATTGAGTATGCAAGAAATGTTTTAGGATTAAAAGATGCAAATTCTACAGAATTTGATGAAAATTGTCCAAATCCTGTTATTGACCTTATGTTAGAACAAAAAAATGTTAAGGGCTATGGCGGAACAATGCGTTTAGGAAAATATGAATGTCATTTGAAAAAAGGTTCAGTTGCTCAAAAAGTTTATAATTCTTCTAAAATATTTGAGCGTCATAGACACAGATACGAGGTTAATTCAGAATATATAAGTCAATTAGAAAAAGCAGGACTCGTATTCTCAGGATTTTCACCGGACGGAATGCTTGCTGAGATTGTAGAATTGCCAAAACTCGATTGGTTTGTCGCTTCACAATTCCACCCTGAATTCAAGTCTCGTCCTGAAAGACCGCACCCTTTGTTCTATGGACTTATTGAAACAGTAAAGAAAAGAAAATCAGATAAATAAGTTTCTGTAGCAAGACAATTTTCAAACTTTCAGTTATCTTAGTTTGCGTTGTTTTACAAACAATTTTTTATGATACAATGAAGTCATTATGAACATAACACAAGAATTTGATACAATTACTGCTATTGCAACTCCTGTCGGTACAGGTGGGATTGGTGTAATTAGAATTTCGGGCGATAAAAGTTTTGAAATTACTGAGAAAATCTTTGACAAGAAGCTTGTTAAAGGTCAAATTATGCATGGAAAAATTTGCGATGGAAATATTTTAATTGATGAAGTTGTTGTTTTACCATTTAAGTCTCCAAACAGTTACACTGGTGAAGATGTTGTTGAAATCCAGTGTCATGGTGGTATAAATGTAGTTCAAAATGTTTTAAATCTTGTACTAAAGTCCGGTGCCAGAATGGCTGAGCGTGGAGAATATACAAAAAGAGCTTTCCTTAATCATAAAATGGATTTGTCCCAAGCTGAAGCAGTTTGTGATTTGATACATGCTAAAACTTCGGATTTTGCAGTTAAATCAGCTCAAAACCTAGAGGGAGTTCTTGCAAAAGAAATTAAAGAAATAAGGCATGACATTTTTGAAGTTATGTCTAGAATTGTTGCGGGTATTGATTTTCCGGAAGATATGGCGGAACCTGAATATTCTTATTTAGAAGAAAATTTCACAAAATCAATAGAAAAAATAGATAAAATCTTAAAAAGTGCAAAATCTTCAAATATTTTAAGACAAGGTATAAAAGTTGCGATTGTAGGTCGTCCAAATGTTGGCAAATCTTCATTATTTAATAAATTATTAAGCTTGGATAGGGCGATAGTTACGGATATTGCCGGCACTACTCGTGATGTTTTAACTGAAACTGTTGACATGGACGGAATCCCTGTTACATTGATTGATACGGCAGGAATTAGAGATAGTGAAAATGTTGGAAAAGTTGAAGAAATAGGCATTGAATTTTCAAAACAATCAGCTGATAATGCTGACTTAGTTTTGTTTTTATATGATGCAAGTACAGGATTAACTCAAGCTGATAATCAGATTTTTGACCTTATTAAAGACAAAAATTATATAAAAATTGCAAATAAATGTGATTTAATTGATTTTGAAATAGCTGATTCGTTGTGTGTTTCTGCTATTCAAGAGAGTGGAATTGAAAATTTAAAATCAAAAATAAAAGATTTAATTTTAGAAAATGATTCTGCCGAAACAGAGTATATTACAAATCAACGTCAGCAAAATTGTTTGCTGGAAGCAAAAAGCAGTCTTGAGCAAGCTCTTACAGCAACTCAAATTCATCAGTTGCAAGATTTAATCTCTATTGATGTGAAATCTGCTCTACTCTATTTAGATGAAATTACAGGTGAAGTCGTTACCGATGAAATATTAAATAATATTTTTGACCACTTTTGTATCGGAAAATAGTCCTATTATTGATATTTAGTGTTTTTTAAAATTTAAAATAAATAAAAATGTAATGGAACAATGTAAAATTTGTAAACAATTTACGACATTTGTAGCAATAATTCGTTTGACAGAACTTTAAAATAGTGTTATAGTAGATTAGTGTTTTTGCTACACTTGTAGTATGTGTGTATAAAGTATAGATTTTCGTAAAGGAAATCAAGCTAGTGTTAATGAAAGGATAGGGTTATGATAGAAAGAATTTCTGCCCCGATAGTTACAGGAAAAACAACAAAATTGACAGCAAAGAAAAATGAACAAGCATGTTCAAACAATGTGATGTCAAATCCTGTTGTTTCACTTTCATTTGAAAATGCACGAGCAAACTTTATGCCGATAGTGAAAAGAAATAATGTAAGTTTTACAGGTTTATATAATGAGCTTCAAATGTCAGGTGCAACGTCAAATGATACTCCTGCTGTAAATATGACATCAATTACGCCTATAAAAATGTATAAAGGAAATTATTATGCAAAGGCTGCTGATGATTTAGCAACAGCTATGGGACCTGATAAGGGTGCAATTTTAACTCATAAACCGTCAACTATTCCTGATATGTTAGTTCAAGATTTTACAAAGGCTGTAAAGGCAGGTAAATATGAACACTTGGGTTATAATGCAGATACAACAAATATTAGTGTAATTGACTTTGATAAATATGCTGAAAAATCTCCGGCAGCAGGTCTTACTAAAGTTTATAAAGAACTTGCAAATATTCCTAAAAATGGCGTAAAAACTGCAAAGGTAGTTTTTATAAAAGGATACGAAAAATTTATTATGGCTACTCAAGAAATTCCTATGTCTTTTCATTATGAAACTTCTAATGAGAAAAAAGATGTAGAATTTAGTTTGTATAATCTTATTAAAAATCAAGAAGAATTAGCAAAAAGTAAAGTTCATGTTGTAGGATTTATGAATGATAAACTTGCAGAGTTATGTCAAAAAGATAACTTGTCATTTGAGGAAAGACAAGTATTAAGTGGTTATCCTGGATTAAAGGAAATAGTTAAAGAGCAAATGAGTTTGCCAATGAACGGTCTTTCTACAACTCAAACAAAAGAATTGTTAAAGAAAGATGACAGGTTTATTAGTGGAGTTTTGTATAAGTATGCAGAAGCAAATCATGAATTAAAGATTTCAGAAAAAGCTATTGATAAAATCGTTGATAAAGCCGCAACAGGAATTACCGGAACATTCCCTGCAAAAGCTTTACAGGTTCTTGATTTAATTGCTGCAGACAAGTCTATTAAAAATCAAAAATTAATTAATGAAAATGACGTAGATTCATTTTTCATACAAAAAGCTTCATTATTAGAAGCAATAAAAGATAAATCAGACTTTAAAGCAGTTGAAAATGTAAAAACAAGATTAGAGGACGTTGGTGGTTTGCACAAAGCAAAAGAAGACGTTCAGGATATAATAAGTTTCTTGAAAAATCCTAACGCATTTTTAGCAACCGGAAAAGCTGCTCCAAAAGGTGCATTATTTGCAGGTAGTCCAGGAACAGGTAAAACATATTTTGCAAGTGCAGTTGCAGGTTCTTGCGATGTTCCGTTTGTTAGTGTAAGTGCAAGTTCTTTTGTTAATAAATATGTTGGTGTTGGTGCCGCAAACGTAAGAGCTGCATTCGCAAAAGCAAGACAATTGGCTTCAGATTCAGGTAAAAATGCCGCAGTTTTATTTATTGATGAACTTGATTCAGTTGGTAAGAAAAGGGGCTCTGAAAATAATGGTGAAGTAGAATCTACTTTGAATGCTATGTTAACAGAAATGGACGGTTTAGAAACTAAAAATTCAAATGTAAAAATCGTTGTTTTGGCCGCTACAAACAGAGCTGATATGTTAGATGATGCATTAAAGAGACCAGGTAGATTTGATGCCGTAGTTTCTTTTGAACCACCTGCTACTAAGGCTGAAACAAGAGAAATCTTGAATGTTCATGCGAAAAATTTAAAATTTGCTGATGATGTAATAAAGAACAAAGTTCTAGATGAAATGGCAGAAAGATTGACAGGACATTCAGGTGCCGATATTTCAAGAACAGTTGAGACTGTTAAAAAAGTTGTTGGCGAAAGAGTTGCAAATACGTTTAAAGACGGAAATGCACCAAAATCTGCCTTATTTATTACATCAAACGACTTTACCGAAGCTTACTTGAGAGCTTTGGAAGGAAGAGTTAATGTTGAAAATGAAACAGCTGTTTTAGGAAAAGAAAGAACAGTTGTTCATGAAGCAGGGCATGCTATGGTTAAAAACTTCTTTAAGCCTGAAGGTTTAGACTTTATTTCAAACCAAAGTCGTGGAGATTATCTTGGCGTTACTTTTGTTAAACCGTCAAAAGAAAATCCTAGATTTGAATCTGTAATTCAAGATATTGCATGTGATTATGCAGGTAACGGTGCGGAAAAGAGATTCGCAAAAGTCGGTGATGCCGGCTGGAGTGGAGATTTGGAACACGTTGCTTTGAGAATTAAATATGCTATTCAAGAATGGGGCTTAGGCATTCATGCTCCAAAAATGAACTTGAAAGATAATGAGACAAGAGGTCTTTATAATGAAGAAATCAAACAAGATATTAATATCTTTGAAAAAACAGCTTCTTATGTTTCAGACCAAATTCTTGATTTTCATAAAGACTTTTTGACAAAAGATTATATGAATAAGTTTAGAGAAGAATCTAAGTCTGGCATGGGTGGAAATGTTCTTTCAGGAAGCGAATTTACTCAAATGGTTAAGGATTGGGTAAAAGCAAACGGTAAAGAAGATGAACTTGCAAAACTTCATTCACATATAAACGAAGTAATAGAAAAAGCTTCTCAAGGAGATTTAAGCTTCTTAAATCCAGCAAAACCGGAAGCAGAATCAATGTTTAAGAAGTTTATAAAATTATTCAAATAAAAATATTTAAAATGATAAAAAGAAAGAGGACACCTTTGGTGTCCTCTTTCTTTTTATAGAAAAATTAAATTTTAGAATGGAAATATTAATTTTTTGTTTATTTTTATAAGAATTTGAATAAATGGTGTTATAAGTATAATGTAGGTTAAAAGTATTAAAAAGTAATAAAGCGGTATAACCGCAAATGGAGAAATGAAAAATGGCAAAAACAATTGGTATTGACTTAGGAACTACGAACTCAGTAGTTGCAGTCATGGAAGGTGGAAAACCAACAGTTATAGCAAACTCAGAAGGTTCAAGAACAACTCCTTCAATAGTTGGCTTTTCAAAAAATGGTGAAAGATTAGTAGGACAGCTTGCAAAACGTCAAGCAATTTTAAATCCTGATAAAACAATCGCTTCAATAAAAAGACACATGGGCGAAGATTACAAAGTAAAAATCGATGACAAGGATTATACACCACAAGAAATCAGTTCAATGATTTTGAGAAAATTAGCAGATGATGCTTCAAATTATTTGGGAGAAAAAGTAACTTCAGCTGTAATTACAGTACCGGCATATTTTAATGATGCACAAAGACAAGCAACAAAAGATGCAGGTAAAATTGCAGGATTAGACGTACTTCGTATCGTTAACGAACCGACAGCTGCAGCTCTAGCTTATGGCTTGGAAAAAGATAAATCTGAAAAAGTTTTAGTATTTGACCTTGGTGGTGGTACTTTTGATGTTTCAGTTTTGGAAATCGGCGACGGAGTTCATGAAGTTCTTTCAACATCAGGTGATACACACCTTGGTGGAGATGATTTTGACCAAAAAGTTATGGATTGGTTATGCGAAGAGTTTAAAAAGGCTGAAGGAATTGACCTTAAAGGAGATAAGCAAGCTATGCAACGTATTAAAGAAGCTGCAGAAAAAGCAAAATGCGAACTTTCTTCTGTTCTTGAAACAAACATAAACTTGCCGTTCATTACAGCTGATGCAAATGGACCAAAGCACTTAGACTTGTCATTAACAAGAGCAAAATTTGAAGACCTTTCAAGAGATTTGCTTGAAAGATGTAAAACACCGGTTGAAAATGCATTAAAAGATGCAAATCTTTCAAAAGGTGAAATAAACGAAGTAGTATTAGTTGGTGGTTCAACACGTATTCCTGCAGTACAACAGTTAGTAAAAGATTATACAGGAAAAGAACCAAACCAATCAGTTAACCCTGATGAAGTTGTAGCTGTTGGTGCTGCCGTTCAAGCAGGTGTTTTGGCCGGTGAAGTTAAAGATATCGTATTGTTAGATGTAACTCCATTAACTTTGGGTATCGAAACTTTGGGCGGAGTTTCAACTCCACTTGTTCCAAGAAACACTACAATTCCTGTTTCAAAATCACAAGTAT
>JAGOIO010000142.1 GCA_017995595.1 bacterium
AACTCTGTCCCAACGATTATCTCTATCCATAGCATAATATCTGCCTGAAACAGTAGCAACCGGAGGAAGTCCATATTTAGCAAGCTCTTTTTCCAATGGTTCTAGGAAAGTGCAAGCACTTTGAGGCGGTGTATCACGACCATCTAAGAAAGCGTGTACATAAACTTTTTTCAAACCTTCATCAGCTACAAGCTTTATTATTGCGAACAAATGGTCAAGTGAAGAGTGAACGCCTCCTGTTGAAACGAGTCCGTAAATGTGAAGTGCAGAATTGTTATCTTTAGCATTTTTAATTGCAGATAAAAATCTTTCATTCTTAAAGAAATCGCCTTCTCTGATACTTTTATTAATCTTAGTAAGCTCTTGATAAACTACACGACCAGCACCCAAATTCATGTGTCCGACTTCGGAATTTCCCATTTGCCCGTCAGGAAGCCCTACATATTCACCATCTGCATGAATTTGTGTATATTTTTCTGTTTCCTTTAATTTTGGAATATTTATCGGGTGCGACAATTTTGTAGCATCATATTTTTCTGAATTTGGAAACGGATTAATTCCATAACCGTCCATTATACAAAGTAAAACTCTTTTTGACATATCTTCCTCTTCTCTTTTTCTATTACAAACTAAATTTATTTTATATCAAACCCTATTTTTGAAGGTCTGGTTCTGTCCATTAATAATTCTATTGCACTATAAATTTTTTTCAAATCTTCCTTATTATCCTTACAGTGCTGAATAAAATATTTTTCTAACTCAGATAATTGCCTTGCAATTTCCTTATTATCTATAGCTAATTTTCTCATAGCAACAAAGGTATTCATAATTTGAATATTTATCTGAATTGCTCTTTCCGAATGCAATACTGATGATAACATTGCAACACCTTGTTCTGTAAAGGCATAAGGCAAAAATTTTCGTCTATCATTTTTAAAGGTAACATTTTGGGACCTTAAAGTTTTCCATTCTTCTTTTTCCAATTGAAACATAAAATTAACAGGAAAACGCATTATATTTCTTTTTACTGCCTGATTTAAAGATTTTGTTTTAACTTCATAAAGCGTTGCTAAATCTTTATCCAACATAACTTTTTGTCCTCTTATCTCATAAATTAGATTTTGAATAGAGATTAAATCGTCAGACATATCTTCCTCTTCTCTTTATGCTATCTATACCGTAACTGAATTTTAACAAAGAAATACATCTAATTCAAGTAAATCGAATTTTTATGATAAAATATATTGTATGAAAAAAGATAAATTAAAAGTAGTTGAAGAAATGCAAAAAGTAGTTGAGCAAATGAGACTCGACGATATTGCAGACAACCCTGAATGCGAAACAGAATTATTTGAATGCGACTGTTGTGCAAAAACAGCACCTCTTGCAGGCTCAATTCAATATGAAAATTACAGACTTTGTAATGAATGTGTTCTACTTGCTGAAGTAGGTTTTGAACTGGGTGAATTAAAAAACATTCAACAACTTATTGATTCTATGGAAGACAAACGTCTTGAAGTTCTCTGCGATTATATAAAAGAAGAAGAAAAAAGAGTAAATAATTAATATTCAGCTGTAATAGGCTTTGTTACACTTTGTAAACATGTTTTGATAAATGTTAAAGTTCCTCAAAACATGCACCGTTATATTGTATATTGATATACATTGTAAGGAATGCGTAAAGTGGAGCATACAAGAGAAATTTTTAATTATTTTTTTCGTCGTATCGTTTTGTGCCAACATAAATTAGAATGAAAATTATAACTAATAACAGGAATGCGGTCAATAATTATGAATACTGATAGGTGATATTATGTCTGGAATACACAAAAGTACAAACAGCGAACATGTTAATTTTCAAGGTCATTCTGTAAAGAAGAAGAGTGCCACAGCAAAGACTGAGGAAATGAATGATATTTTTTCAACGGCAAAGAAAGACTTTAATCAAGTTGAGCTTTGTCCGAATGATGCAATTTCTATTATGACACCAAGCGAAAGGAGATTAAAAGAAACAGTAAAAAAAGATGTGTCAAAAGAAATAAAGCAAATTGAAGCCAAAAGAGCAGAAGAAGCGAGAATAAAAAAAGCTCATAGCCAAGTAAAAGTTGTATCAAGCAGAAGGTCAAGGATTGACGTAAAATATGCAGGGAAAGCAGAAGACTTAGAACTTCGTCTTAAAGGAACGCCATTGGAGGGACATGCACAAGCGTTTATTAATGCCCAAAACAAATACGGAGTGAATGCTTTTTTCTTGATGGGTATAACAAAGACAGAATCCGGATACGGCAAACATATTCCTCATACAAAAGGACATAACTTGGCAGGAATACGAAAACGAGACGGCTCTTATAGAAAATTCAAAAGCCATGAAGCGTGTATTGATTATTTGGCAAGAATAATCAAAAGGGGCTATGTTAACAAAAATAACTGTACAATAGGCGGAATTCAACATCGCTATTCAGAAAGCCATGCGTGGGCTGATTCTGTAAAAACAGAAATGAACACAATTAAAAAAACTATCAACTCAAAAAATATAGCTGAAGCCAAATTGCAAGCTGAAACAGAAGCTAAAGCAAAAGATTTGACAAACAAAAGAATGGGCTTAGTTTTTAAAAATCTTTCAGAACAAGCTTTTTAATGATATATAAGAACAAATTTACGAAAAACATAAAATAAAGGATTTTTATGGACGAAATACAAATCAATACAGCTCTATTGAAAGACCAATTTGGACATCAAGTTTCTGCTCATAAACGAGAAGAAGAACTTTCAAGTATAAATATTTTTAACAACTCTACGTATGAAATTTCTAAATCTGAATGCAAAAAGGATAGCATTTTTGCACAACCGGCTACAATGGAGGAAATTGAAGAAAAGACACAAGCTTTAAAAGAAAAAGATACTAAAGCAAAAGCCGAAGCCACTTCATTAGCTTCAAAGAAAAGAACTGCACAGTTAAAGAGTCCGACATCAACTACATCAAGAGTTGATATACCTTACGCAGGAACAGCAGAAGACCTTGATAAGATTTTAGCAAAAACACCAATGAAAGGTTGCGGTAAAGCTTTTATGAAAGCTCAAAATGAACATGGCGTTAATGCATTGTTTTTAATGAGCATTGCAAAAAGTGAAACAGGATATGGAGCGACTCAAAGAAAAAAAACTAACGGTAAAAAGTACAATGCTTTTGGATTAACAGGTAAAAAAGGTATCCGTGAATTTAACAATTTTGAAGAAAGTATTGATGCACTAGGCAAAAATATTAAAACCAGATATTTACAAAAAGGAAAATATAAAATAACTGAAATAAGCCACGGCGGATACTCAAGAGAACCTGCCCAATGGGATAGCAAAATTACAAAAGGTATGAATTCTATAAAAGCTTCTATTAGAAAAAATGACGTTCAAACAGCATAATTTTGTTATTGAATTTTTGATGATTCTATTTCTTCAATAACATCATCTGTTAACTTTGGAAGTCCTTTATTAATAGTTGCACCTAAATCTTCCAGTTTTTCTATATTTGACAAGATATTATCTTTGCCATTCAGTTTTGTTAGAGCTGAAATCAAGCTTTTTCTGGCTTTCAATACATCTGATAACATATCGGAAAACTTATCAAGCATTTTTGTACAAATTCTTGAAATTTCAACTGCATTTTTATTCTGCCTTGAAACAGTATGAAATTGATTAATAATTTTTAAAGCTGCAAGTAAAGTTGACGGAGAAACAGGCATAATATTGTTTTTCCAAGCAAAATCCCACAATTTATTATCTTCACAGAATAAAAGAGAATAGCAACTTTCTATTGGAATAAACATCAAAACATAGTCAGGAGAACCCTCTTCGGCTGAATAATTACGTTTTGAAAGTCCTGTAATATGAGTTTTTGTAGAATCCAAAAATTCTTTCAAATATTCTTCTTTTTCATTATCTTCTGCATTAACGTAAGCTTCCCAAGATGAAATTGAAGTTTTTGCATCAATATCAACATGCCTGTCCTCAGGTAAAAATACCGTTGCATCAGGTCGCCCCTCTGCATTGACCTGTTGAAGAGAATATTCCTCACCCTCTCTCAAGCCTGAAGATTCTAAAACTCTTGCCAAAACTATTTCGCCCCAACTTCCTTGACGGCGATTATCACTTTTCATAACATTTACCAAAGATGTTGTATAATGAGATAT
>JAGOIO010000143.1 GCA_017995595.1 bacterium
TCCTGCACAACAATCATTTTATACTTATATTCTAGTATAAAAAATAAAAATATCCCAAGTCTTAAACTTTTTTTAACAAATTATCAATAATTATAAGACGATTTATCACTAACAACTTCAAATGTTGGTTTTGGCTCGCCTTGATGATAAATTGTTTTTAATTCTCCATCACAAGAAATTATTTCAGCATTTTTTGACGGTAAAACGTAAAATTTTACAGGTGCTTCACCATTTTTTGTCTTTAAAACATTCAATATTCTTTCAACGGTATCGGAAGTCTTTCTATTATCTCCGGGTAAAATATTTACTCCTGTATATTCAGGAAATTTTTCTGTTATAAGCTTTGAAATTGAAGGTTCTTCAGTTTCGGCAAAAACATGGTACATCATTTGTTTACCTGTTTTTTCATTGACCAAATTTAAAACTGCACAATCGTGAATTCCTGCAGTAGAAAGCGGTTGCTTCATATCGCCTATCAAAAAACCACCGCCATATTCAAATTCTGTTGATTTTCCGACGCTTTTCAAATAGCTTCCTGTATAAATTTCAGGTTCTTTAGCTCCATATAAAGAAAAGCCATCACGCATACATAACATTGAATCTTTATCATAATAAAAATCTTTCAATGCTTTGCAGTCCTTAAAAAGCTCAGATGTCGCATTCTTAGCAGTTTTGATAACATCTGTAGCATATTTTGGAACATAGCTTAATTGTGGAGTTACAAAAAATTTTGTCATATTATTTTTAATAAAAATCCTGATTAAAAATTGACTGAATTTTATAAATTTTTAAAATATCTTAACGTAATTTTGACACACAGTCGTTTATGGTCTAAATTCTTAATATAAAAGATTTTATAAGGAATTAAAGATGTATAAGAATTTAGAAGAGCTTGTAAATACTGTCAAGATTTTGCGTTCAGAAAACGGTTGCCCTTGGGATAAAGAACAGACACATGAGACAATCAGGAGAAACATGTTAGAAGAAGCTTACGAGGCTGTTGATGCAATAGATGACAATGATATGCCTCATTTAAGAGAAGAACTCGGAGATGTTTTGTTACAAGTTCTTTTACATTCACAGATAGCAGATGACGATAAAGCCTTTAATATAGAAGATGTTGCAAAAGAGTTAAATGAAAAGCTTATACGCAGACACCCTCATGTTTTTGGAAACACAAAAGTTTCATCAACAGATGATGTCTTAAAGAATTGGGACGATATTAAAAAGCAAGAAAAAACGCACAGAAAATCTGCTATGGACGGAATTTCTCGTTCTCAAACAGCTTTAATGTCGGCACAAAAAATAAGTAAAAATGCAGTTAAAGTCGGATTTGAGTGGAAATGTGTTGAAGATTTGTATGAGTGCTTATTTAGTGAAGTCAAAGAATTTCAAGAAGCAGTAAAAAACGCAGACAAAGAAAATATGGAAGAAGAACTTGGAGACATGTTCTTTGCCATGGTAAATGTTGCTCGCTGGTACAAAATTGATGCAGAACAAGCACTTTTAAAGTCTAACAAAAAATTTATGACAAGATTTAGAAAAATGGAAGAACTTGCGACAAAGCCGTTAGAAAATTATACCGCAGATGAATACGATATTTTATGGAAATTAGCTAAACAAGAGCTTTGTAAAACAAATACGGAAAAATCTTTAACTAAATAATAAATTTTCCGTTTTCATATATCAAAACATCGTCAGCGTATATTTTCCCGCCGTTTTTCATATTCTTTATCATATCCCAGTGAATACCTGAAATGTTTTTTCCACCTGTTTCTGGGTATGAAGCACCAACGGCCATGTGAATTGCTCCACCGATTTTTTCATCAAAAAGAATATTTCCTGTTATATTTTGAATATTCTCGTTTGTTCCGACTGCTATTTCGCCAACAAGCCTTGAACCTTCATCTGTATCAAGCATCGCATTTACATACTCACCATTTTTTTCTGCGGTTGCTTCATATATCTTTCCATCTTTTATTTTTAGCAAAATATTATTTGCTTCATTTCCTCTGTAAATAGCAGGCAAATCAAAATAAATCTGACCGTTTGCACTATCTTCAACAGGAGATGTAAAAACTTCACCGTCTGGATAATTGTTTAAACCTGAACAACTTATCCATTTTCTGCCTTTAGTTGAAAATGTAATATCAGTTTTTTCACCAACAATATGCAATTTACTTGTCTTATTCAAATATTCAGCCCAATGAGTTTGAGCCTTATCCATTTCCTCAAGCTTTTCGACAGGATTTTCCAAATCCAAAAAACATGCATGTGTTAGAAACTCTGTATATTCGTCCAAAGACATCTTTGCTTCTTGTGCCAAAGCATTTGTTGGAAAATCTGCTATAACCCAGCTTGCTTCACCTTTTGCAGACCTATCCATTAGCAAAGTAGAAATTTCTCTTGTTGCTTTTGAACGTCTTGCAAGCTTTCTTCTGTCTGCATTTGTCATACTTTTTAAATTTTGTGGAGCTCCAATTGAAATATATTTGTCAATAATCTCATACTCATGTTTTATAATTGGATCAACATAGTCTAGTTGTTCATCTGTTGCATATTTAATAAAAATATCTGACATATCACAAATAGAAGTTCTCATCAAAGGGTGTCCGCCCTTTTGTAATACTCTTTTATAAACCTCTTTAACCAAAGGTTCTGCGGCAGCACTTGTTGCTCTTATCATTACCAAATCGCCTTTTTTTACTTTTGTTGAATAATCAACCAAAACACGTGCATATTTTTCCCAAAAATTTTCCATATAAAACTCCAAAATCTACTAAATACTAAAAAAGCGGGAGCAAGCCCCCGCTTACATTTAAACTAAAATTAATTTATACACAATTTTTTGCACTTTTAACAATTCTATTAAGAACAACGCCTCTTTTTGATTCTTGAATAAATTTAATCATGGTATCAACATATTTGTTTGAACCTTCACTAATAGTCTTTCTTATTTCTTCAATACCTTGAGTAGTATTGTAATCAGGAGAAGTCAAAAGTTTAAAAGCTCTGTTAATTTCTGTTCTTTGTTGTTGCTCAACGCCTCTACGTCTTAAAGCAATAACATTCGTCCCAACAGGAACTGCAGGTCTGCCATCACATTTTGAGTATGGCAATATATCTTGTCTTGAAGCTGAAAAACCACTTACAATAGACATTTCACCTATTCTTACATTTTGGTGGAACACGCTCATTCCGCCAATAAACGCACCTTTTCCAACATGAACATGCCCGCCCAAAGTTGCAAGGTTTGCAAGAATAACTTCATCTTCCAAAACGCAGTTGTGAGCAACGTGAGAACCAACCATAAGAAGGCATTTGTTTCCAACTCTTGTAGTCAAATCTCCGGCATTAGCTGCTCTGTGGATTGTAACATTTTCTTTTATCGTACAATTTTTACCAACAATAACTTTTGTGGGTTCATTTTTATATCCTAAATCCTGCGGTGCTGTTCCTATTGTTGCAAATGAACTGATTAACGTACCTTCACCAATTTCACAACATTCTAAATATGCATGCCCTAAAATTTTTACGCCACTTCCGATTTTTACATCTTTTCCGATTACAACACTCGGCCCGATAAATGCATCTTCTGCTATTTGTGCCGAAGAATCTACCACTGCGGTTTTATCTATCATTAAGCTACCCTTCCTTTAATCTGTCTCCATTGATTTAATTATACTATGAATCGGATTTTTTAGCTTATTTTTAATATTAACTTAATATAAAAAAAATCCCGAAATTAAAAATTTCAGGATTTTAAAAATAGAACTTTAAGATTTTGACAACTATTTCATACAAACTGTCATATCAGCTTCTACAACCAATTTTCCGTCAACAAAACCTTGAGCATGACATTTTCCGATAGGTCCTTTTAATTTTAAAAGTTCAATCTCCATATCAAACCTATCCCCTGGACGTACAATAGTTTTAAATCTTACATTGTCCGCAGCTGCAAAAAGTGCCAATTTTCCTTTATACTTATCCAATGCCATTAAAATTGGTGCTGAACATTGTGCCATAGCTTCTAACTGTAAAACTCCGGGCATAATCGGATTGTTTGGAAAATGTCCTTGGAAAAACGGTTCATTCATTGTCAAATTTTTATAGCCTTTTGCA
>JAGOIO010000144.1 GCA_017995595.1 bacterium
GAAAAAAAATACACTTCTTAACATTATAATTTTCATTTACAAAATATAAACAAAGCTATATTTAGTGAGCTTTAGAGCTTTTTACTGTTTCAAAAAAAAATTATTGTTTTGTAAAACTTTTTAACAAATGTTAGAAAATATTAAAAAGTTGGTATAAACAAATTTCACACAAAAAGTGTTAAAAATTATTAAAAAAGACATGCCCATTATATAATTAGCATGTCTTTTTTCGTTTGATTTAATACAATTTCATTTCTATAACTTTTTTAGCAATACGAACGGTATTCAATGCCGCACCAATTCTAAGATTATCAGCCACGCACCACAAAGAAATGCCGTTATTAAACGCTAAATCCTTTCTTATTCTGCCCACATAAACCGGATCTTTAAACTCAGCATCTCTTGTTGTAGGATACTCATATTTATCAGGATTGTCAATTAATTCCACACCGTAAGCATTTTTTAAGATTTCTTTAGCTTTATCTGAACTCAATTCTTTTTCAAACTCAATAGTTACAGCTTCTGAATGTCCTCTATAAACCGGAACTCTAACTGCAGTACAAGAAATTGGAAGGGATTGTGGCAAGTGAAGAATTTTTTTTGTTTCATTAACGACTTTCATTTCCTCTTTTGTATATCCATTTTCACAAAAAACATCAATTTGAGGAATTACATTAAACGAAATTGGCTTTTTAAATGCCTTGTTTTCAAAAGTTTCATCATTCATTTTCGCCTTAGTATCTTCTGTTAACTCGTTAATTGCAGCAAGACCTGCACCACTGACAGCTTGATAAGTAGAAACGACAAGTCTTTTCATTTTGGCATATTCATGCAAAGGTTTCAAAACAAGCATTAGTTGAGAAGTTGAACAATTAGGATTTGCAATAATACCTTTATGCTTTTTTAAATCCTCATCATTAACCCCTGCAATTACCAAAGGAACATCGTGTTCCATACGAAAAGCACTTGAATTATCAATAAAAACGCACCCTCTTTTAGCAGCTTCCGGAGCTAAAAGCTTACTTGTAGTACCACCGGCAGAAGCCATTACAATATTTACACCCTCAAAAGCTTCAGGTGTAGCTTCTTCTACAACAACATCTTTTCCGTTAACTTGCATAACCTTACCTGCACTTCTTGATGAAGCAAGCAACTTTATAGATTTATAAGGTAATTTTATTTCCTCAATAACCTTAATAATTTCTCTTCCGACAACTCCTGTTGCACCTAACACTGCGACATTCGGTTCGTTCATTTTATAACTTCCTTTCTGCGTTATAAAGCATAACTTCCTCTATATTAAATTTTTTACAAAATATTATCTAAACCATAAACAAAATTTCTATTTTTATAAGCATGTCTGACTGCCATCATAACACCAGGCATATAGCAAGCCCTATCTGTAGAATCATGGATAATTTTAAACGTTTGTCCTGAAGAGCCAAAAATAACCTCTTGAGATGCCATATATCCGGGCATTCTAACTGAATGAATATGAATATCCGAATAAGATGTTCCACCTCTTGAGCCTTTGATTAACTCTGTTTCAGGGCAATTTCCGTTTGTAAAGTTTTCTTTTGCTTCCGCCATCATTTTTGCAGTTTTAACAGCAGTTCCAGACGGAGCATCTTTCTTTTGATTATGATGCAACTCTATAATTTCTGCATTATCAAAATATTTTGCAGCTTTTGCAGCAAACATCATCATTAACACAGCACCAGTTGAAAAATTTGGAGCGATAAAGCATGCCAATTTATTCTTTTCAGACAAAGTTTTTAATTCTTCAATTTGCACATCAGACAACCCCGTAGTACCAATAACAGAATTAATTCCATTATTCAAACAAAATTTTGCATTTTCAAAAATAACTTTCGGTTGTGTAAAATCTACTAAAATATCAATATTTTTAGCTTTTTTAGCCTCTTCTATAGATTTATAAACATCATCTCCTGCAATATCAATTTTTGCGACAAGCTCCATATCCTCTTGTGCCAAAACTGTATTTACAACCTCACTACCCATGCGACCTAAAGCACCGCAAACTGCAACTTTTATCATAAATTATCCTCGATTCTTAATTTTTACAAAATTATTATAATGAAAATAAACTTTTTTTTCTATGATATGTTAAAATATTCACATGACAAATTTCTCTGAAAAAATTCCCGTAAAATTACAGGAAGAAATAAAAAACTATATATTAAAAGAATTTGATGCCATTTGCGAAGCAAAACAATATGCTTTCTGGCAAATAAGACACCCTGATTTTACTGCTGTATTCTATAATTCATCAAAATTCGTTATTCAAGGTAAAAATATAGACGTACTGTTAAAAGTTCTAAGCTCCAAATATAATGAATTTTCAACTATAAATGAACCGAAATTAGAAGGTTTAGATGAAGAAATACAAAACTCAGAACATATAGGAACAGATGAATCAGGAAAAGGCGACTTCTTTGGACCTCTTGTTATTGCAGGAGTAAAGATTACAGATAAAAACAGAAAAATGTTTATTGACATGGGAATTAGAGACAGTAAAACTCTTAAAGATAAAGACATGCTAAAAATGGCTGCTGAAATAAAAAATAATTCAGCATTTTCTGTAATCGCAATTTCAAATACAAAATATAATGAACTTTACAAAAATTTTAAAAATTTAAATAAATTATTGGCATGGGGACATGCAAAAGTTATAGAAAACGTACTTACAAAAAGTCCTTGTAAAATTGCACTATCCGATAAATTTGCAGATGAACATCTTATTCAAAATGCACTACAAGAACAAGGAAAACAAATAAAATTATACCAAAGAACAAAAGCAGAAAGCGACACTGCAGTAGCCGCCGCATCTGTTCTTGCAAGAGCAACATTTGTTCTTAAAATGCAAGAAATGGAAGCAAAATACGGAATAAAATTTCCAAAGGGTGCAAATGGTCTCGTAAAGGTCAGTGCAAAAGATTTTATATCAAAGTATGGAAAAGAAAAACTCATAGAAGTTTGTAAATC
This sequence comes from bacterium, assembly GCA_017995595.1. Classification (GTDB taxonomy): domain Bacteria; phylum Cyanobacteriota; class Vampirovibrionia; order Gastranaerophilales; family Gastranaerophilaceae; genus JAGOIO01. The sequence goes on from JAGOIO010000144.1 coordinate 3,007, forward strand.
ACATTTCAAAACTTTCAATGAAGTTTAAAAATAATTTGACAGTCCATTTTTTTTATAATAAAATTTTTATATTGAATGTTAAAGCAATTTGACAATTTAATAAGAAAGATTACTTGCTCGGTGGCAAGGCTCTCAAAATTTTGATTAAGTATCAAAATTTTGGAGGAGAGGATAGACGCTCGTGTCTACCGATTTCGCCGAAGCAGTTTGACAACTAAATAAGAAAGATTACCTGCCCTGGTGGCGGAATCGGTAGACGCGTTGGACTTAAAATCCAATGGGGCGTATAACCTCGTGCCAGTTCAAGTCTGGCCCAGGGCAATCTTTTTTCACTTTACACTATAGATTATAAATAGAATTTTTAAGACCTTGACTAAGAGGGCATTAAATAACAAAACTTAGGGAATGTTTGATTTTTGAATAGACAATAAGTTTTATAAATAGAAAGACACATCTCACATTGGGACGTGTCTTTTTTTGTAAAATATTACCCGAGTGTGTAATTGTTTTTATATTATATATTCAGTTTAATATAATTAAATCTTTTTCATACTTCCAGCTATTCTTAATTCCAACAGAGTCGAACCTTTCGACTCTTTTTTTTTGCACAAAAAAGGCGAAGCAAAGCTTCGCCTTTTAATATAAAATAATTTTTCCAAAACTATTCAACAGTTACCGATTTTGCAAGATTTCTTGGTTGGTCAACATCTTTACCCAAGAACTCTGCAATATAATAAGCCAAGAGTTGAAGAGGAACAATCGCCAATACCGGAGATAAATATTCATCGACTTCAGGTACTTTTAATATATATTCAAATAAATCTTTCAATTTTTCATCATCAGAAGACGTAAGAGCAATCAATCTTGCATTTCTTGCTTTAGCTTCTTCAGCATTTGACAAAATCTTTTCATAGACTTTTCCTTTCATAAGAATTGAAAGAACAGGCATTGTTTCATCAAGCATAGCAATAGGACCATGTTTCAACTCTCCTGCAGGATAACCTGTAGCATTAAGATAGCTTATTTCTTTAAGTTTTAATGCACCTTCCATGGCAGTAGGATAATTCAAACCTCTTGCAATATAGATAAAATCTTTTGTTCCTGA
>JAGOIO010000145.1 GCA_017995595.1 bacterium
TTTCACAGGCGAATGAATCAAAAGTAAAAAGAGATTTAGGTTCAGGTGTGGGGCTTGCTCTATGTAAAATGATTGCTGAGGGACATAATGGTTGCGTTGATTTTGTTTCTCAATATAAAAAGGGGAGTACTTTTGTATTTAAAATACCTTTATCCTTAAAAATTATGCAAAAAAATAGAGAACTTAACTAAAAGTTCTCTATTTTTGTTTTAAATTAAAACTTTAACTATTCTGTTTCTTTTTCATTGAAATTTCATTGAAATATAAAATTGTACAAAGTGTAATACAAACAACAGCCGCAGCACACCAATACCAGATAGCACCGTTCCAGCCGAATTTATCAACGACAAAACCCGTTCCTGTAGCAGAGAAAACTGCACCAATATAACCGAAACTTCCAGTTAATCCAGTAGCCGCTGATGCAACTTTTTTAGAACTCGATTCAACTGCACAAAGACCACCAATCATCATTTGTGGACCGTAAGTAAACGCTCCGATTAAACCGATAAGAACAAAGTCTAACTGATTAATCGTGTTAAATCTCAATAATGCAAGAGATATTGCAACACCAATAAGATAAATAAGATTTACAGGGGCTCTTTGACCTTTAAATATTTTATCGGAAATAAGTCCTGCAAAAATTGTACCTGCAATTCCACATAAAGGTAATGCTCCTAATTTCATTGAAGCAAGTTCAATAGAATTATGCTTTGCTTCTGTCAAATATTTTATTAACCAGTCTTCTGCTCCGAATCTGATTATGTAAACAAAAATATATGTGAATGCAAGTAACCAAATTGTTTTATTATGCAAAATGTTTTCTTTAAAAATCTGACCGTAAGTTCTGTTATCTTCTTCTTCAGCTGCAGATTCTTTTGCACTTATTTCGTTTCTGTAAACTTCAACGTTAGGTAATCCCATAGATTGTGGTCTGTCCCAAAGTCTATTATATAACCAAAGTGCAACGATAATTGCGATAATACCCGGAATTAAAAATGCCATTTGCCAGCCGAATCTTTCAACTAAAAATCCGGAAACAATTACACTTAAAAAAGTTCCAACTTGGTGAGAACAAGACCATAATGACCATTTAGTTCCTCGTTCAGAGTTTGAATACCAAAAAGTTAAACTCTTTGCAACTGCAGGGAATCCTGCTGATTGAAACCAACCGTTTGCTCCCCAGAAGAAAGCAAATAACCACAATAAAATTGTTCCTGATGGCAAACCAAAGAATGATACATGCCCAGGAGTTATAATTAATGCACTAAGTAAGAAGCAAAGGTTTGAAAGTGCACTCATTATTAATGCTGTTGGCATAAATTTTCTAACATCAGAGCTATCTGCGATAACTCCGTTTATAAATTTACCTACACCGTATGTAAGGTATAAAGAACTTCCTAACAATCCAAGTTCAGTATTTGAATATCCGAATGCTTTACTTAATCCCGGTAGGGCTACTGCTATGTTCTTTTTGCAAAGATAAAATACAGTATATCCGATAAATGCGGAATAAAACATTCTCAATCTCCAATGAGAATACATTTTTTTTACTTTGTTTTCGTCCTGAATCTCGTCAATAATTGGAGGTTCTTTAAAGAATTGAAACAAGTTAAACATTGATTTTTCCTTTTCCTTTTTTCTATTACTATTCTACTATTTATATTTATTAAAAATTCTACTGCTGTCTTTTGTCTGCTCTAACTATTTGAATATTTCGTGTCTCTGAAATCTCTTGTCTAGCATCTTTTATAAAGTTTCTTTTTTCTTCATCAAGGCTGTAGCCGTTAACTAATCTGTCAACAAAACCTGTATTTAATCTTACAGCTTTATTTAATGCTCCGATTTCTTCTAAGGTATCTTTTATCTTATTGAAATCATAAGCAAAAGTTTGTCTTGATTGATATACCAATAAATCTCCTTCTTGAGATTCTACAGGTTTTCCGCCTTGTTCAAAATATAATTTGAATATGGTTCTCAAGTCTTGCATTTCTGATTGAAGTGTTAATACCGCTTGTTGCATTCTTAAATATCTTTCAAGAAGATAGTCAACATTTTCAAGTTGTTTAACTTCCCAATCATATTTCTCAAAATATAATTTTTTTAATTTGGGATAAGCTAAAGCAAGTCCCATTGTGTCTGCCATAGCTCTATGATGATTCTCTAATGAAACTTTGAACTTTTGTGTTAATGCATCAAGTCCATGAGCTTCTAAATCAGGATAAACTTCTTTGAACATTTGTTGAGTATCTATTCTTGGATTTTCAATGCCTTTATCAAAAACTCTTTTACTTGCTTCATTTAAAAATGAATAATCAAAAATAGCATTATGTGCAACTATCGGATAATCTCCAATAAATTCCATAATCTTTGGCATAGCTTCAGCTTCAGTTGGTGCATCTTTTACCATTTCAGGAGTTATTCCGTGAATTGCCATGCTTGATTTTCTTATATGTTGTTCCGGATTGATAAGAGTTTGAAATTCATCTTTAATCTTTCCGTTTTCTAATCTTACTGCTGCAAATTCAACAAGTCGTTCTCTTGTGTAGTCCAATCCTGTTGTTTCTGTATCAAGTACTATTTCTATAATTTTTTTTCTAACCATTTGCCCTCTCCTATTTAATAATAGCACAAATTCATTTTTTTTGATATAATACAGGTGAATTTTTATGTTATTATAAATAAATCTTTGTACATATAATAGGAGAATTGTCATGTCAAATGCTAAAGAAATAACTGACGGTAATTTTGAAGAAGAAGTTCTCTCTTCTCAATCACTTGTTGTTGTTGATTTTTGGGCTCCATGGTGTGGGCCTTGCAGAAAACTTGGTCCGGTTTTGGACGAAGTCGCTGAAGAGTTAAAAGACAAAATTAAGGTTGTGAAAATTAACACTGATGAAAATTTAAAAACTGCAAAAGAATATTCAATAAGCGGTTTGCCTAGTTTATTGGTTTTCAAAAATGGCGAGGCAGTTGAAAGGCTTGTTGGTCTAATGCCAAAGTCTTCAATTATTTCAAACATTGAAAAACATTTATAACTTATAAAATAACAGAGTCGGAGATTTTTATCTCCGACTCTGTTATTTTACATATTCTATAAAATGTTCCAGTTCTTTATTTTCTCTTAATTTTTTTATTGCACCTTCTTCTAATTGTCTTATTCTCTCTTTTGAATATCCCAGAATCTTTCCTAACTGTTCAAGTGTTTTTGTCTCTTCATTGTTTATTCCAAACCTGAATTTTAGTATATTTTGCTCTCTTTCTTCCAGTATTTTAAGCAGTTCAGGCATGCTCTCTTGCATTAGAATTGATTGAGTTTTCTCTTCCGGAGACTTATAGCTCTCATCTTCTATGTAGTCAAGTATGTTTAAATCCTCGGTAACAGGCATGTCAAGACTTATTGGTTCTTTTCTTATTGCTTTTTTTATATTTAATATTTTCTTTATTGATAAATTCATTTCTTTTGCAATTTCTTTTTCTGATGCATCTCGCCCAAGTCTGAAGCTTAACTCTCTTACTATTCTCTTATATTTTCTTATTTTATCTGTCATGTGGACAGGTATGCGTATTGTTCGTGAATTATTTGAGATAGCCCGTATTATTGTTTGTTTTATCCACCAGGTTGCATAAGTTGAAAATTTAAACTCTTTTTTATAATCATATTTCTCCGCCGCTCGTATAAGTCCGAGAGAGCCTTCTTGAACTAAGTCCATAAAAAGCACTCCCTGACCTATGTATTTCTTTGCAATACTTACGACTAATCTCAAGTTAGCCTGTACGAGCTTCCTCTTTGCTCTATCTGATTGTATCTCATCTCCTTCCTGTATTAGTTTCCCCAAGGCTTTCTCTTCTTCAAATTTTAATAGCTTAATTCTTCCAATGTCTTTAAGATACATTTGTAAAATGTCTTCGTCATTGGAAATTGAGTTAAATGTCTTTGGCGTATCTTCATTCTCTAATATTGAACTTTCATCTTCTTCACTTTCTTCCAAATAGTAGTTATGGTGCATTAAGTTTGGTAATGTTGTATAAGCTGAATATTTATTTTTGTCTGCCTTTCTTCGTTTTGCTGTTCCTATTTTTATCATATCTCCTCCGCTATTTTC
>JAGOIO010000016.1 GCA_017995595.1 bacterium
TTTAACTCATACGATAGGATTTGTATTTGTATTTTGCAATCTTCTTTTTGTAACATTGGTTTTAAATAAAAATACAGAAAGTAAATATAAAAACATCTCAAAAAATATATGGATATCAATAATTACAATAACATTAATTTGTTCTCCACTTATTTTTAAGATTTTCACAAGCGGTGGTTATTCTCAATGGTGGAGTAATTTCACCTCAGCAAAAATAATGTTTATGCTGACAGATTTTCTTTCACCTGTAATTACAAACATCGTAGATTCACCAACAAAGTTTTTAACAGGCATAACTTTTGCCTTTATAATTTTTGGGATATTCCCGACAATAATCGCAATTTCAGCTATAATTAACGCAATTTTGCAAAAAGATTATAAAGTAAAGATTTTATCAGCAACAACAGTACTTGCAATTATAATAGTAACAGTAGCTTCAATGACAGGAAAACTCGTATTTTTGACAAAATATTTAATAGAGATTTACCCTGCATTAATTTTACTTGTAGCTTTCGGCTTTCTAAAATTTAATAACTCTAAAGTCAGAAAAAGCTTAATTTCAATTTATATCGCATTCAGTCTTTTGTACATAATAGCCTTTCCTACCTCAGCACCTAAATTACACAGAGGCGAAGGTCATAAAATAGTTGCAAATTTAATTAAAAATGCTCAACTTAATAAAAATGATATTGTACTTATTAACTACTATCCGCAAAACAGATTTGAAAAATACATGAGTTTTAATTCATATCAAGTTTATTCAATAAATAAAGGAAATTTTGAAAATTACATATCAAAAGAAAATAACAATTCAAAAATAAAAAAAGACGGAAAAAAAATATATTTTAATCAATTTTCAAAAGAAGATTCAAATTATTTTAATAAAATATTTAATTCAGAAATTTTATCTAAATTAAAACCGAACCAAAAAATTGCGATATTGAACTTAACTTCTGTAAGCATCTATTCACCTATGAAATTACAAATGCTAACCCAAAACCCTCATATATATAACAAATCCCCATTTTTATTTATGGTATTTTCATACCTTAGAAATGAAGAATTAAAAACATGTATGCAAAATTTAAAAATAACAAGAATAGAAACAAAAGGGAATTGGGAACTAATAACATTTACAAAATAGAAACTCAAAAAAAATAAAATATTAAATATCTTAAACACTTATTTGAAAAAAACATGTGTTTGTGTAAAAGTATAATTATACTGGTTGTGAAGTATTATTTTTAATGCTCACAAAATAAGTAAATTAGTGATTAGAAATATAAAGGAAAACGCAAAATGGGACGACAAACACCCTTAGAAAAAATCAGAAACATTGGTATTGCAGCACACATTGATGCCGGCAAAACCACAACAACAGAACGTATTTTGTTCTACACAGGTAAAACACACAAAATCGGTGAAGTACACGATGGTGCAGCTGTAACCGACTTTATGGAACAAGAAAGAGAAAGAGGTATCACAATTCAATCAGCAGCCGTAACTGCTTTTTGGAGAGATCACCAAATTAACATCATAGACACACCGGGGCACGTTGACTTCACAATCGAAGTTGAACGTTCACTTCGTGTATTAGACGGTGTTGTTGCAGTTTTCTGTGCAGTAGGTGGTGTTCAATCTCAATCAGAAACAGTTTGGAGACAAGCTAACAGATATGATGTACCTCGTATGGTATTCGTTAACAAAATGGATAGAACAGGTGCTAACTTCTATAGAGTTGTTGACCAAATTAAAAACAGATTGGGTGCTAATGCAGTTCCTATCCAATTGCCAATCGGTGCTGAAGATAAATTCGCAGGCTTAATTGACTTGATTACAATGAAAGCTGAAGTTTATACTAATGACCTTGGTACAGACATAAAAGAAGAAGAAATTCCAGCTGATATGCAAGAAAAAGCAAAGGACTATCACACTCAATTAGTTGAAGCTATTTCTGAATTTGATGATGAATTAATGATGAAATATTTAGACGGTGAAGAACCAACTGTTGAAGAATTAAAGAAAGTACTTAGAAAAGCTACTTGCGATAACAAAATCGTTCCTGTAACTTGCGGTACTGCATTCAAGAACAAAGGTGTTCAATTATTATTAAACGCTGTTGTTGATTATATGCCATCACCAATCGATGTAAAAGCGATTGAGGGTGAAAAAGAAGACGGAAGTAAAGTTGAAAGACACTCTTCAACAGAAGAACCGTTCTCAGCTTTGGCTTTCAAAGTTGTAACTGACCCATTCGTTGGTCGTTTAACATTCATGAGAGTTTATTCCGGCTCTTTGACTTCAGGTTCTTACATCTTAAACTCAACAAGCGGAAAGAAAGAACGTATTTCAAGACTTGTTCAAATGTATGCTGACCAAAGAAACGAAATTCAAGAAGTTCACGCAGGTGATATTTGTGCCGCTGTTGGATTAAAAGCAACAACAACAGGTGATACTTTATGTGATGAAAATGAACCGATTATCTTGGAAAGAATGACTTTCCCTACACCGGTTATTTCCGTTGCTATTGAACCAAAAACTAAAGCTGACCAAGATAAAATGGGTATCGCTCTTCAAAAACTTGCTGAAGAAGATCCTTCATTCCAAGTTAAATCTGATACAGAAACAGGTCAAACTATCATTTCAGGTATGGGCGAACTTCACCTTGAAATTATCGTTGACAGATTGTTAAGAGAATTTCACGTTGATGCTAATGTTGGTAAACCACAAGTTGCTTACCGTGAAACAATTAGAGGAAACGCTGACCAAGATTCTAAATTCATTCGTCAATCAGGTGGTCGTGGTCAATATGGACACGTTAAAGTTCAAATCGAACCGGCTGAAGCTGGTGCAGGCTTTGTATTTGAAAACAAAGTTGTTGGTGGTAACATTCCTAAAGAATATATTGAACCGGCTAGAAAAGGTATGGAAGAAGCTCTTGAAGGCGGAATCCTTGCTGGTTTCCCTGTGATAGACGTTAAAGTTACATTGTATGATGGATCTTACCACGATGTCGATTCATCTGAAATGGCATTCAAAATCGCAGGTTCAATGGCTATGAAAGACGGCGTAAGAAAAGCTAAACCTTGTATTCTTGAACCTATGATGAAAGTTGAAATCGAAATTCCTGAAGAAAATACAGGTGATATCATTGGTGATATATCTTCTCGTCGTGGACGTGTTGAAGGTATGGAACTTATTGAAGGAACAGGAATTCAAAAAGTTAGAGCCATTGTTCCTCTAGCAACTATGTTCGGTTATGCAACTGATATTCGTTCAAAAACTCAAGGTAGAGGTACTTTCTCTATGGAATTCAAGAACTATGAACAAGTTCCTGCAAATATCCAAACTGAAATTATCGAAAAATCAGGTGTAACAACTAAAGAATAATAAAGTTCTTACTAAAAAAAAAAGAGCAAAATGTTAAAACATTTTGCTCTTTTTTTTTGCAATTCGTACGTATAAATGATGTTTGATTTCAGGTATTTTGTACAATAGTAATGTATTATATAGCGTAGGATTTTTAATGTACCAAGAGGATTATAACTCATATAGTAATATCAAGAGAATTCCTGATAACGAACTTGAAGCTTTATGGAAGAAGTATTTAGAAAACAAAAGCGACAAGAAAGTTCGTGATACATTAATTGTACAATATATTTATCTTACCAGATATGTAGTAGGTCGTGTAAAAGTTGCATTACCTCCGACATTTTCGGTAGAAGACATTTCAAGCTATGGTGTAGAAGGTCTTATTGATGCTGTCGAAAAATATTCTCCGGATAAAGGTGCGAGGTTTGAAACCTATGCCCTTATGAGAATAAGAGGAAACATTATTGATAAAATTCGTTCTCAAGACTTTTTACCACGTAGCGTAAGAAAAAAGATTAAAGACATAAAAGAAGCACAAGAGCTTCTAAAACAAAAACTGGGTAGATTTCCGACTTCTAAAGAAATAGGTGATGTATTAGGTCTTGAGCCTGAAAAAATCGACCAAATTCTTGCAGAAGATACAACGATTACATCTATCTACGATAAAAAAGGTTCCTCAGATGAGAGTGTTGAAGTAGTAGATACGATTAGGGATACAAACAAAAAGACTCCAATGGAAGTTTTGGAAGAAAAAGATGTAAAAAAAGAATTAGAACTTGCTCTTAAAAGACTTCCTGAAAGAGAAAGAATGATATTAGTTCTTTACTATCACGAGAACATGACACTTAAAGAAATTGGCGAGACGATTGAAGTTTCTGAATCCAGAGTTTGCCAGTTACATGCTCAAGCGGTTATGAAATTGAAGAATATTTTGAGTGAAGACCGAACAACAAGAATGAATAAAAGCATTGTTTAATATAAACAATGCTTTTATTTTATCTACACTTTTACCTAAAACTTCTACAAAAGTTATTTTTCAAATCTTTCATAAATTGTATTTATATTTTTTAAATAATCATCTCGTTCAAAACATTTTTCCAAGAGTTCATCAGACAAAACCGAAGTAATCTCTTTATCATTTTTTAAGTTTTCTTTAAAATTGCCATCATTTTCAAAAGCATCAATAGCATTTCTTTGAACCAATTTATAAGCATCTTCACGAGTTAAACCATTTTCAACAAGAGTAAGTAAAACTTTTTGAGAATAAACAATTCCGCCAAACAGGTAAGAATTTTTAAGCATATTTTTTTCATGAATTACTAAATTATCGACAACAGACTTAAATCGATTAAGCATGAAATCAACCAAGATTGTAGAATCAGGAAAAATAACACGTTCAGCAGAACTATGAGAAATATCACGTTCATGCCATAGCGGAATATTTTCTAAAGCGACAATAGAATTAGCTCTTACAACACGAGCCAACCCGCAAAGATTTTCACATTTTATAGGATTCTTTTTATGAGGCATTGCAGAAGAACCTTTTTGTCCTTTTGAGAATCCCTCCTCAACCTCTAAGACCTCAGTTTTTTGTAAGTGTCTTATCTCTATTGCAAACTGTTCAATCACGCTGGCAATCATAGAAAGAGCCTGAATAAAGTAAGCATGAATATCTCTTGCAATAACCTGTGTAGAAATTCTGGCAGGTTTTAATCCCAAGTTTTTACAAGTAATTTGTTCAACTTCAGGTGAAATATTACTATAAGTTCCAACAGGTCCTGAAATTTGCCCAACTTTTGCATTTTCCAAAGCATGTAAAAAATTATCTCTTGCTCGTTCTAAAATATCAATCCAAGAACAAACTTTTACACCAAAAGTCATAACTTCAGCATGAACCCCGTGAGAACGCCCGATACAAATGGTTTTCTTATGTTTTTTGAACAAAACATAAAGAGAATTTATCGTATTTTCCAAATCTTCTTTTATAATTTTACCTGCGTCTTGAATTTGAAGAGCCATAGCCGTATCAATAACATCAGAACTTGTAAGTCCAACATGCATATATTTTGCTAAGTCTTCACCTAAATTTTCATTAACATTAGTAAGAAAAGCTATTACATCATGATTAACTTCTCTTTCTATCTCATCAATTCTTGAAACATCAAACTTTGCAAGTTCTTTTATTTTGAGTAAATCTTTTTCAGGAATTTGTCCAAGCTCACAATAAGCCTCACAAACAGCAAGTTCTACTCTCAAATAATAATCAAATTTGGTATCTAATTCCCAAATTCTCTTCATATTTTCTCTTGAATATCTATCAATCATAGTCCAATTTTATCATAAAAAACCAAGATAAAAAAGGCAATTTTTTTAAAGAAAAATACTTTATATAAGTACAAGACAAAAGGATAAATAATTTACAAAGGGAAATTTTGGGGATACTACTATGACTGAAATGAGCGGGGTTTCAAATGCCAGCAATCCGTTTAACCAAACAGATTGGCAAAAAGACTTACATCAAAAAAGAGTTGCCGAAGTTGAAGAAAAACGAGAAATTTACCATGCATTGTTGAACAAAGCTGAAACAGCAAAATCAACATTCAAAAATCATCAAATAAAGTATAATTCTCTAAAAAAACAAAGCGAAACGAATAAGTTTGTATCAATTTTTGATGCTCAACATAATATGGAAACAAGTCAAAAATTAAGTTCAGATTACGAGCTAAATGCAGACGTTGCACTATCAAGCCTGCAAAATAGTACGGACTCTTTATTCTACACTTAGAATTGTTTTAAATGCGTAAGCATGTAAGCACAATGTAATAACATCGCTACAGTGATTGACGTTGTAAAAATAACGGCAACCACTTTTAGTGCAGATTTTACGCCTAATTCCTTTATTAAAGTAAAGAATGAAGAAATACAAGGAATATATAATACAAGAAAAATACTTGCGATAACAAACTGATGAGCACATAATTTTAATGGTGCAAGCAAAGCTATAGAAACATCTTTTCTTAAAAATCCCAACAGCATTACAGATGTTATATCCGGAGGTAAGCCCATAACATAATTGACCGGCGTTCTCAAAGCTTTTGTTACAAAATCAATAACACCAAATTTATCCAAAATATTCATAATTACAACACCAGTAATTATTAGAGGTAAAACTTCGGCAAAATAATCAATTATTCTTATCTTTAATTTTTCTGACATTAATTTGAATGACGGCAATCTGTAAGATGGAATTTCAATAAATAAATCTGCAGAATCTCCTTTTAATTTAAGATTTAATAATAAATTTACAATTATGGAAAAGAGAAGAAGTAGAGCAAAAATCAACAGAACTATATGAATACCAAATTGCATACCCAAAGAAACAATCATAGCACTTTGCGGTAAACAAGGTGCAGCCATTAAAATCAAAGCTACTGTAAGTATCTTTTCTCTTTGTGTTGTCAAAACTCTTGTTGACATAAGAGCAGGAACTTTACACCCCAAACCCAACATAATTGGAATTGACGAATTGCCATGAAGTCCGAGTTTGTGAAAGAAATTATCCAAAACAATCGCAAGTCTTGGTAAATATCCCAAATCTTCTAAAAATCCAAAAATAATATAGAAAGAAAAGAAGTATGGAAAAACCAAAACAAGAGCAATATAAACACCACTGGTAAATATACCGAAAGACTGTAACGGATCAGAACTTGTTCCAAACAACAAGCTATTCAGCATTGGATAAGGTATAAGTTTTTCAATATCAAAAATCAACGGTGCATATAATTTGTGATAAAAAGGCTCAAGAACATAACTTGTAACACTTTCACCTATTGTTCTGACAATAAGCAATGTCGTAAATAAAACGATAAAAGCCGTTATCAAACCTCCGATTGGGTGTAATGTGAAATCGCTTAAACTCTCACCAAAGGTATGATGTCTGTGTTTTAGTGATTGAACCTTTGAAACAATTAAACCAACAATACTCCAATAATTGCACGTAACACAATCTTTACCACAAGTTCCGTTACCACAAATGTTTTTTATACCATTTTCTTCTAACTTTTTATCTATATCTAAAGAACTTACCCTTGCGGTTTCAATAGCTTCAATAACTTCAGTAATACCCTCATGCTCCAATGCACTCGTTGGTATTACGTCAATGCCCAATATTTCAGACAATTTTTTATTGTCAATAGTTATACCCTTGTGCTGAGTATCTTCCCAAAGATTCAGGCTTAAAAATAATGGCTTTTTTAACTTTATTAATTGTAATGTTAAATTTAAGTTTCTTTCCAAATTTGTTGCATCTAAAACATTTATAATAACATCAGCTTCATTAATAAGCTTTATAGCAGTAGTTTCAGCTTTAGAATGTGTCTCTAAAGAATAAAGCCCGGGAGCATCAATTAACTCATACTCAAAGTCTTTGTACTTAAATTTGCCGACTTTAACCCCAACAGTCGTACCGGCATAATTTGCAGTAACAACACCGATTCCAGTTATTCTTGAGAACAAAAGACTTTTCCCGACATTCGGATTTCCTACAAGAACAACTTTTTTCAATTTCTATTCCTCAATCTGCTTAACTAAAACCTTAGTTGCCATTTTGTACCCAAGAGCAACTTTTGTAAAATCTTTTTCAACAATTATCGGCCCATGCAAAATTGCAGAGCTTATCTTCTTAATTCTTACACCGGGAATAATTCCAAGAGTTTCAAATTTTAAAAGAGCATTACGCTGAGCTTGCAAGTCAACTACCATTGCCGACTTACCATTTGATAACTCTGTTAAAGCTATCGGTACTTGCTGACATAAATTCTCGTCTTCGTTTCCCATAGAATTGAAATACTCCAAAGTGCCTGTATCCACTATAAATTGTAAGGTAAGCCGAACATTTTGTCAAGAAAAACAGAGATTTAACAATATATTTTTTAATATATCTAAGATATAAAAATTTATTGACTTCAATAAATAAAGTCCTATAATATACATGATAGGAGCATATTTTATGTTAAATAAAGAAAAACCGGTTGAAGTCGTAATAAACAAAGAAAAATGCAAGAAATGCGGAAGATGCATTGATGTTTGCGGTAATTACTTAAAGAAAGATTCAGAAGGTTTTCCTTGTGCAAAAGAAAAAAATGAAACACTTTTAGGGTGTATTCAATGCGGAAATTGCATGATGACATGCGATAATGATGCAATAGATGTTGTTGGTCAAGATGTTGATAAAGAACATTTAAGACCTTTAAATAATAATATTGCAAGCTTTGAGCAGTTTGATAACTTATTGCTAAAAAGACGCAGTATAAGAAAATATAAAGATGAAGCTGTTTCTCAAGACGTTATAAATAAAATTATAACAACTGCCTCAAAAGCACCTGTTAGCATTCCTCCTTCAGAAGTTAAGGTTTTAGTTATAAATGGTAAAGAAAAAGTTCAATGTCTTGCAGATGACATCGTTGATGTAACAGAAAAGACGTTAAAAGCTTTAAATTCACCACTTGCTAAAGTTGCAGGTTCAGCATTAAATATAATAAAACCGTATATGTATAAAACCTTAAATGATTTTATGATTCCTATGTGTAAAGATATCATCGCTAAACGAAAAGACGGCGAAGATATCTTATTTTATAATTCACCTGCAATAATAATATTTTATGGAACGCCACTAGCATCAGATGCAGACATTTTAATTGCTGCAACTTACGCAAATTTGGCAGCAGAAGCTATGGGATTGGGAACATGCTTTAATGGAAGTGTTGCAGAAATATTTGAAAGAGATTTGAAATTAAAACATAAATATGGTATTTTTAGAGAAGAACATGTCGGAATAGCATTTACGTTGGGATATCCAGATGTAACCTATACGAAATCAATACAGCGAGACTTTAAAGAAGTTAGAATTGAAGAATAGCAAGGAAATCTGACGAGACCACTTTGATAATTTAATATTTTTGTCGATGTGGCGGACAAACCGTAGCTTCTTACGAGGATACGAGTAAGTGCGGAGGTATTTCTATTTTTACCATTCCGCAAAACTTTCTTTGATAATTTAATACTTTTGTCGATGTGGCGGAATGGTAGACGTGCATGCTTGAGGTGCATGTGGGGTAACACCTGTGGGGGTTCAAGTCCCCCCATCGACATTTTTCAACTTTGCCTAAATCACAAATTTTTACAAAAAAAAACGTCAACCGGGAAGTTGACGCATTAATTAGTTCGAATTTAGGGAATAGGGTTAGGGTTATAAAAAAATCTTTATTGACTACTCTACAGACTAGCCGTTGAATACCTTGAAGGAACGTTCGATATTCTTTTGGATAACTTGCTTAACTGAATCATATTCAGTTTGAATAGCTTGGTGTTGAGTATCTAATTGTTTCATATCTGTATCAAGTAATTTATCCTTAGAATTAATCTTTGCCATTTCTGAATTATATTCAGCTTGAGCTAATGTAACAGCTTTTGTATCTTCAGCTTCAGTAATTTGGTTATCACCTGAATCCCAAGCTTCTTCTTTGAAGTTTGAATCTGTACCGTTTGTTGTTGCATAGTTATCGCCCATAAATTCTTTGATATAAACATTACCGTTAGTTAATTGTGTATTTAACCAATCTGCACTAGACATAATAGAAGTAGCTTCAGATAGATAACCATTCTTTTGCATTTCGTCAAACAAATTAGAATAGTATTTATAGTTTGTACCATAAGAAATAGTTGGAGCTTCACTTGTAGCAGTTGTATTTGCTGTAGTTGATGTTGCTGAATCGAATGAATATTTTGAAGCATCTGAAGCATAAGCCCAATTAAAGTTTGTATCTGATGTAACATAAGCTGAATCTAACAATGATTGAGCAGCTCCTGATAAGCTTGTATTTGTACGACCATCTTTATTCATTATTGCTGAAACACCAGACAAAACAGTTTGAAATGCACTAATATTAGCAGAAGAATAATCGATAGCACCTGTATTTGAATCTTTCGGTACTGCATTTAAAATAGTTGCAATTGTCTTAGCCAAAGCTGCACTATCAGTAGTTGCACCTGTACCAGTTAAACCAGTTTGAATACTTGTCAAAGCTGTAAAAATATTGTTAAATGCTGATTGGAAAGATGTAGATGCTGAAGATGAATAAGTACCATTTGAGTTTGAAGTATTATCAATACCATTCCAAGCTTCTCTGATTGATTCATTGTTAGTATCACCACCAGCTAAACTTGTAATATCAGCTGCATTTTTACTTGAAGAAGATGGCAACATATAAGAAAAAGCTTCAATTAAAGAATTGATATTTGCTGCTGAAACTAAACTTTTATCAGGTACAGCATAAGTTTTTGTTGCAGTAGAATTTGCATCTGTAAATGCTTTCAAAACTGTATCATCTGTAGCTGCTTTACTTTTCCAAGCTGTAGCAATTGCTGCATCTGCATTATATTGTTCTTCTGATGAATTTGACGGATATTTCTTTGTAACTTCAGTGCCAGAGAATTGAGATAAGAAAACATCTTTATTTCCATCTGCAGTTTCATAAGCACTTGCAACATTACTAGAAACAATAACTTGATTTGAATTTGATGTAAATAACAATCTTTGAGCATCAACACTACCATTCAAACCACAATTTGACAAAACAGCAGCTGTTAAGTTTACTGTAGTACTAGATGTATTTGATGTTGCTGTTGTAGTAAATTTTAAAACTTGTTTATTCAATGCCTTTGTATATTTATTAGAGGCCTCTTCAGATTGAACGGCCAATCTTTGTTTGGCATTTGAATCTTGCAATGTTGAAAATTCAATATCAGATAATCTTGCTGTTAATGTAAGCAATCTGCCTTGTGATGCTGCTAAACCCATTGTCCTATTCCTTCTGTTATTATGTAACCCTTTGTTTGTTTTTCCCTATATTACTCATGTCGGCAGGTTTTTCATGAACTTTAATTTTTTCTTGCCATGTATGAAGAAATGTTACAAAGAATTAAAAAAGAACTTATACTCATCTATTATTAGTATAATGATTTTTTTAAAATTGAAAATGTTATTCGTTTGCAATAAAATATTTATATGAAGAAGATATTGTTAAAGTCAATAATAATAAGCATGTTAGCAATCATGCCCGTTTATTCAAACGAGCAATCTTCTGTTACAAATGAGATAAAACCCAATATAACAAATGAAAAACAAGAAACATCAGAAGATAAAGCAACAAAACTTGATACGTTTTCAGAAGAAAGCGAAGATTCAACAATGCTAAAAGGTTACTTGGAATACGATTCAGAAAATGATACAGAAGCCACTCAAGAGAATGCCAATGAGACAGAAACAGTTCCTGAGTACATTCAACAAGCTAAAGAATTGGAAGCTTCAGAGACAGCTGTAGGGCTTGGAAATTCCGAGTTCAAGAAAAAAGCTATAAACATAAAAACTCCACCAAAATTTGCAACAAAATCACTATTAAGCAATAAAGATAAAACAAATATTCCAAAAGATAACAGTATTATATTAGATAGCTCTTCTAAATTTTCAAATCCGGAATATTGGATTAACCCTATAAGTACATCAATAGCGACAAAGAGCGGAAAGTTTTCTGTAGGAACTTCATATTACTCAGGACTAGACAGTGCAAGTTTGAGTTCAACAACCGGCATTTTTACAAGATATGACGGCAAACATTTTGCAATAAGTACATCTTTTTCTAAAAGTTCGCAATACAATGACTCATCTTGCAGTGATTCATTCGCTATTGCACCGGAAATAAAAATCACTAAAAGATTATCATTTGTTGATAGTATTCAAACAAATGTGAACCAAGTTGACCGGAAAAACAAAATGGTTTTACGTTACAATCCTAAATTAAAAAACCATGAAGATGATGTTCAACTTGAATTTGGCGTAGGACAATCATTCTATGAAAATCAGTATGTAAAATCATCTATAACCTTTTCTACTCAATTTAAGCTGTAATTGTAAACTTAATCTTCCAATTTTGCAATAATCATATTATTGCGGTATAATGACATTATGCATTTATATTAGAGGGATTATGTCAGAAGATTCTAAAAAAAAGCATATTAATAAAAATAAGAGTCAAAAAATAAAATCAAAAAAGCTTGTTAAAGAAACAGCAAATACCAAGACTCTTATAGATAAGGCTAAAACTAAAAATAAACAAAGAAAAAATAAAATCAGAGTTTATTATTCTTTGCTTACTATGGTTTTATTGGCATGTGTTGCTCAAATCGGCTTTAGTGCGATTTTTAACATTACAAAAGATGTCTCTTACCATACAAAAATAAACACAATGAAAAAGACTAAAGAACAAGCCGAAAGAAGAAATAAGAAGTTAAAACAGGATATTAAGAATTTTTCTTCAGCATCAAGTCTTGAAGCCATTGCCAGAAATAACTTAAAAATGGCAGGAAAAGATGAAGTTTTAGTTATTATAAACACGGCAAATGAAGCAAAAAATAAAAATAACAAGCACCAAACAATATTTAAAAGGTAATATTTAAAATGTCAGAAGAAATTTTGGATTACATAAAGAGTTCATTTGAACTTAAAAATCAAGGCTATTATAAACCTGCTATTGAAATGCTATATAAAGCACTTGCAATAGAAAATGATAACATTGAAATTCTTGCACAACTTGCCCAATTATATAATTTACTAGATAACAAACAGAGGGCTTTACATTACGTAGGAAAAGTATTGGATATAAATTCAAATCATTTGGATTGTATCATTTTAAA
>JAGOIO010000146.1 GCA_017995595.1 bacterium
GGTTTTTAACCTTTTCTTGACATCCACAATCAGATTTTACAACAGTCTCAATCTTTGGTTCTACCTTTGTCATTGCTCTTGCTGTAGTCTTAGCTGCAGCACCAGACATGCTCAAAACTGCTGTTCCGACTAATGCCATTTCTTTCAATTTATTCATGAGAAACCTTCTCCATTCGTCTGTAATACAATTTACACTGGGGGTAATAAATATTCCCTAAATTCACATTTTTATTCTACAAACAAAAAAAAACTTTTTCAAGTGTTTATTTTAAAAACTTTATATTTTTTTAATAAAATATTAAATTTCAAAAAAATAGATTGGAAAAGAAGTTCCAATCTATAAATTTTTCAAGATTATAATATATTAATTAATATTTTTTCTGAGGTATATTATATGGCTGAACTGTATCAGCTTTATTGTCTCCATTTGAATCCTTATAATCACTTACAAACAAATTATATGTATTATCTTTTTGTAATTGTCCTTTTTGCGTAGTTTCGGCATGAACGACTTCACCTGTATCAGTATTATACAAAACATTCATATATTCATTTTTATTTTGATTCAAGGCAACAGACATATTTGTTCGTTTTGAACCATCGGACTCTTCCCAAGTAGAAAAATTGCCGACATAGTTGTCATTTTTGTCATAGTAATATTCCAGATGAGATTTAGTTTCAGGTCTGTCTGAAACTTTCTTGTGCAATGTTGAATCATTTTCATAGTCCTTATGCAAATTTTCAACATCATTTAGCGTTGGATACTCTCCATTATTTTCCATTTTGCGATACAAATCAGAAGCTTTTCCATAATGACCGCAGTTTTCGTCATTTAGACCATTTTCTAATTCAACACCTGACTCTGTCAAAAAATGTGTTCCTAAATCATTTGAATATTTATCTTTTGCAGAAATCGTCGTTGCTCCGTCTCCAAAAACAGAGTTTGGAGTTTTTGTATTATCCGTTTTTGTTGATGATTGAGGTGTAGTTGACGTATCAAAGTTCACACCATTTAATTTATTAACACCACTCATTTGCATTCCGCCTTTCTTTTGCTCTCTTTTTTTATTTATATCGGCAGAATTACAAAAATCTTTAAATTACTTTACTTTTTTTTACAAACAAAGCCTACCCAGATATCATTATGCATTTCTTCGATTATTTCCAAGTGATTTTGGTTTATCGCTTCAACAACAACAGATTTTTTCTCATCTAAAATTCCACTCAATGATAAATATGCACTATCTTTCATAAGATTTTTTAAATCTTTCATAATATCAACAAGAACGAAATGTAAAATATTTGCACAGACAAAGTCAAATTTTTGAGTTATTTTATCGGCAGTTTTTACCTCAAATTCACATTTATCAAATAGTTTATTCAACTTTGCATTTTTTATAGCCGTTGGAATAGTCGTTTCATCGTTATCACAACCGTATGCAAATTTTGCACCCAAAAGAACAGCACATATTGCCAAAATTCCAGTTCCTGTACCAACATCAGCTACTAAAGAATTTTTCTTTAAATATTTTTCCATAGCCGAAACGCAAAGTTGAGTAGTGCCATGACACCCTGTTCCAAATGCAGTTTCTGGGTCAAGATTTATTACCATTTCACAATCTTGCTTTTCGTAGGTCTTTGTTGTCGGAACGACTTTTATATTTTTACCTATTTCTGTAACTTCCCAATTTTCTTTCCACTTCTTTGACCAATCTTCATTCGCTCTTTTGGTTATTGAATATTTCCAACTTCCAAGCTCTTTTTCATCAAAGCCTCTGGATAAAAGAAGCTCCCGTTCCGTTTTTAATACAGTTCCTATATCTTCTACAACTTCATCAGAAGTTAAATAAACAACGAGCGTATCTTCTTCTAAATTCTCTTTTACCTTATCTCCGTCAAAGTCTACATCTAAAGACAGAACGCCCTCACAATTCAACTTCTCAAAACAAATGTCAGAAATTAATTCTGACATTTGTGGATTTATCTTTATTTTTAATTCAAAAAATGAGTCATTTTGTGTCATTTATGCAGTAACACCCATTTTTCTGTATTTTTCGTATCTGTTTTGTCTCAACTCTTCTGCAGAGAATTTTGAAAGTTCATCTAAATTTTTCAAAATTGCTATTTTTAACGTTTCAGCCATTTCCTCATGGTTAGCATGAGCTCCACCAAGAGGTTCTTTTACGACTTCATCAACAATATTAAATTCAGTTAATTCAGGACCTGTAATTTTTAAAGCATCAGCTGCCGTACTAGCCATAGTAGCATCTCTCCAAAGTATTGAAGCACAACCCTCTGGTGTAATTACAGTATAATACGCATGTTCCAATATCAAAATTTTATCTGCAACAGCAAGCCCTAATGCACCACCTGAACAACCCTCACCTGTTATAACGGCAATTACAGGAACTCTTAATTTTGCCATCTCTCTTAAATTAACCGCAATAGCAATACCTTGTCCTGTTTCTTCAGCCGTAATTCCGGGATATGCCCCCGGTGTATCAATTAAAGTTACAATCGGTAAATTAAATTTATCAGCATGCTTAAACAGTTTTAAAGCTTTTCTATAACCTTGAGGTTGAGGCATTCCAAAGTTATACTCAAGATTTTCTTTTGTTGACTTGCCCTTTTGAGTTCCAACAAGCATAATTGAACGACCGCCAATTTGAGCGAGTCCGCCAATAACAGCTCTATCGTCCATTCCTGCTCTATCACCGTGAAGCTCAATAAAGTCATCTGTCATCAAATTTACATAGTCCAAAAAATTCGGACGATTTGGGTGTCTTGCAATCAGCAACTTCTGAGACGGCTTTAAATTGTCATAAAGCTCCTTTTTATACTCATTTGCTTGATTTTCAAATGTTTCTATTTCCTTGCTTAAATCCATGCCAGACTCCAAACTTACTTTTTTTAATTCTTCTATTTTTTCCTGAATTTCCGTAATAGGTTTTTCAAATTCTAATGATGTTGTTGTCATAATACTCCTATCCCAATCGATTAACACACACAATATAATATAAATTTACACTTTGTGCATTTTTATAATTCTTGATAATGTATCTTTCAAATCTTTTCTTTTTGAAATAACATCAACTTGCCCAAACTTTAGCAAATATTCAGCAGTCTGAAATCCCGCAGGAAGTTTCTGCCTTATAGTTTGTTCAATAACTCTTCTGCCTGCAAAACCAATTCTCGCACCTTGCTCTGCAACAATAATATCACCAAGAGTACCAAAACTTGCAGTAACACCGCCAAAAGTCGGTTCCGTTAATAAATTTATAAACAAAATACCTTCTTCGTCCATTTTGGCACAAGCACAAGAAGTTTTTGCCATTTGCATTAAGCTTAACGCACTTTCCTGCATTCTTGCACCGCCAGATGATGTAATTGCAAGCATTGGAATCCTTTGCTTTATTGCCTCTTCCATAATCCTGGTTACTTTTTCGCCAACAACACTACCCATTGAACCGCCCATAAAATCAAAGTCCATTATTGCTGTAGCAACTTTATTGCCGTTTATATCTCCTGTACCTGTTATAACCGCATCTTCAAGGCTTGTCTTATCTTGTGCTTTCTGCAATCTGTCTTTATAAGATTGAGTATCAACAAAATTAAGAGGATCTGTCGGTTTTACATCGGTAAACATTTCTACAAAGCTATCTTTGTCAAATAGCTGTCTTATTCTGGTTTTTGCATTTATTCTAAAATGATAGTCGCACAATGGGCAAACCATATCATTATCTTCTATATCTTTTTTGGGAATTTGAGCACCACAATGAACACATTTTGTCCAAAGTCCGGGAAGTCCATCATCTTCAATTTTTGCTTCCATTGCTCGTCTTTGCTCTTGAGCCTGTTTTCTTTTTTCAAACCAAGCTTGTATTGTCATATATATATGCTCCTTTAATATCGTTTAAAAGGAATATTTCACATTTCTGAAAATTTCCACTACAGTATTATACATCAAAAAAACGATTTTCAACAGAACTCTTCTCTTATAAAAACGCAGAGGTACAAAAACCGCACCTCTGCAAATTAACAAATCTAATTACCCAAACTGTCAATCACACCACCGATTAAATC
>JAGOIO010000017.1 GCA_017995595.1 bacterium
GCTCGTTCAAAAACCCCTAAAGAGTACGCTATTGTAAGTCCATAATTTGTCATCGGAACTCCTGCAGTTTTAGCTTTTAAAATCCTTGATAAAATTTCTCGCCTGTTTGTCATACAAGCTCCACAGTGAATAATCAAAGCATAGTCTTTTAGATTTTCTGGAAAATCGTGTCCGGCATAATGTACAAATTCGATTTTTTTGCCTGTATATTCGCTTATCCATCTCGGAATTTTTACTCTTCCAATATCATCACCTATCGCATGATGCGTACAAGATTCACAAATTAAAACTTTATCTCCGCTTTTTAATTTATCTATTGCAAGCGTGCCTTTAACAAATTCATTCAAATCGCCTTTTAATCTTGCAAAAAGAATAGAAAATGATGTTAAATTAATACTTTTAGGAACGTCCGCACTTACTTTTAAAAAGGCTTGAGAATCAGTAATAACTAGTTTAGGCGGTTCTTTTAACCTGTCTAAAGCACATCTTAGTTCCCGTTCTTTGACAACCATTACCATGGAATCATTGTCTAACAAGTCTCTTATCGTTTGAACTTGCGGTAATATTAAACGTCCCTTCGGTGCTTCTAAATCAACAGGTACAACTAAAATTGCAAGTTCTCCTGCGGGCAACAAGTCTGAAGCTATTGACGGTGTTGAAAAAAATTCTTCCGGAACATTTTTTATTAAAGATTGTTTTAGCTCCTCAATACCTGTAAGCTCTTTTGCAGAAGTTTTTATAATATCTGTTTCATATTGTTTTAATTTTGCAAAGGTTTTATCAGAAATTTCTTTTTCATCAATTTTATTCACAACAATAATAAAAGGAATTTTTCTCAACTTAAACTCTTTTATCAATCCCTCTTCAAATTCATTAAAACCGTTAAAATCACAAACAATAATGGCTAAATCTGTTCTATCAATAACTTTTTTAGTTTTTTCAACTCTTTGAAGCCCCAAAGCTCCAACATCATCAATACCTGCGGTATCCACAAACAAAACAGGTCCAAGTGGTAAAAGTTCCATTGATTTTTCCACTGCATCTGTAGTTGTTCCTGCGGTATCAGAAACTATAGATATCTCCTGATTTGTTAAAGAATTTAAAAGACTTGATTTACCAACATTTCTTTTTCCGAAAATTCCAATATGAATTTTCATTGATTTTAAAGTCCCCATATTTTGCCTTTCAATAGTAGTACGTACAAGCTATTTAAACACAAAACGATATAGCATTCAAGTGATTTTTCGGTAGGGTGCCGTGGTGAGCAATGCGAACCCCAACCCGTCTGTTGCGAGAAAATCGCACTTTTTGAGCAACCCGAAAAATCATTCTGTTCGGTAGGGTGCCGTGGTGAGCAGTGCGAACCCCAACCCGTCTGTTGCGAGAAAATATTACAGTCTCGTAAGCTAATTTACTTTTTGGCAAAAATAAATTATTATATTATTTGAACTTTATTGTTGAGGAGATTTTTATGAAAAATTTAATAAAAGTAATATGTGTATTTCTATTTTTGTGTTTAACAACAAACAGCGTTTTTGCTCAAGACTACAATGTCTATAAGCTTGATGACGGACAAACCGTTATAATTAAACAAGTAAAAAATAATCCTATCGTAAATATTGATACCTGGGTAAAAACAGGTTCAATAAATGAAAATGACAAAAATAACGGAGTTTCACACTTCTTGGAACATTTATTTTTTAAAGGAACACAAACTCACCCGACAGGAGAATTCGATAAAATACTTGAATCAAAAGGTGCAGTTACAAATGCTGCAACCAGCAAAGATTTTACACATTACTACATAACAATTCCATCAAAAGACTTTGATACAGCAATAGATTTGCACGCAGATATGTTACTTAATCCTATGATTCCGAGAAAAGAGCTTGAAAAAGAGCGTAAAGTGGTTATGGAAGAAATTGCTAAAGATGCAAACAGCCCATCAACAAAAGTATTTGAGAATTTCAACGCAATGATGTACAAAAATCACCCTTATAAAAGAAAAGTTATTGGTACAAATGAAATTATCGGAAAAATCACAAGAGAAGAAATTTTAAACTACTACAACACGCACTACGGTCCTCAAAATATGATTACAATAATAATTGGCGACGTAGATATAGACCATGCACTTTCAAAAGTTAAAGAGGATTTCAAAACAAATGAAGTCAGAAAATTAACAAAGAATATTAATCTTCCGGAAAAACCATTAACTTCAACACAAGAAAAAACAATCTATGATGATACACAATCCGGATATATGATACTTGGCTCAAGAGGAGTAACAGCTCTAAACCCAGATAATTATGCCTTAGATATTCTTGCAACAATACTTGCAGACGGACGTTCATCTGTGCTTTATCAATCAATAAAAGAACGCCAACAACTTGCATTTTCCATAAATGCCGACAACTCTAACTATACAGAGGACGGCTTATTTATGATTAGTGCAAACTTTACTCCTGAAAAAATGCAAAAACTCAAAGATGCAATTTTTGCAGAAATTGTAAAAATTCAAAAGCAAGGTGTAACAGAAGAACAGTTACAACGTGCCAAAAGTATTATTGAAAGAGAAACACACTATTCCAGAGAATCAGTTTCAAATATTTCTGAAGAGATAGGCTATACAACTATTCTAACAGACAATCCAAAATATTATGATGAATACTTAGCAAACATAAATAAAGTTACAACCTCAGATGTAAAACGAGTTGCAAACAAGTATTTAGGTGAAAATAAGAGTGCAATTTCAATAGCTTTACCCAAAGCCTACGAAAAAGGTACAAAAAATGAAATTAAAGGACAAAACAAAACACAAATAACTCAAAATTCTAATAAAACAAAACTTGTAAGCCAAACACTTTCTACGAAAAAATATGAGCTTTCAAACGGTGCTATACTTCTAGTTACACCAAACGATTTAAACGATATTATCGCAATAAGCATTAACGCAAAAGGCGGGAACTTTATTGAACAAATCCCCGGAACAGGAGCTTTAACCGGTGCGACAATGTTGAAAGGCACTCAAAACTACTCTTCACTTGATTTAGCAGAAATATTAGAAGAAAACGGCATTAAAATTTCGCCATCAGCAGATGCAGACAGCTTTAACATAAAAGTTTTAACAACAAAAGAACAACTTTCTCATACTCTTGAACTTTTAGACGAAGTCGTTAATCGTGCAACTTTTGATGATTATGAAATCGAAAAATCAAGAACTTCTATGCTAAATTCAATTAAAAAATCAAGAGATATTCCTTTAAATAAAGCATTAGAAGAATACAGAACTATTATTTTTGAAAATTCTGTTTACTCAAACAGTTCAAAAATAATAGAAAAAACTTTACCTAAAATTCAAAAAGATGACATCGTAAATTATTACAATAAAATCTTTAGTCCTCAGAATATTGTTATTTCTGTAAACGGAAATATTGAAGAAAAGGACATTTCAGATAAATTAACAAAGATATTTTCAAAAAACAGTTGCGAAAAGCCTTTTGATTACACAAACTATGCAAAAAAAGTTCCACCAATAACAGCTCCAAAAACTGTTGTATCAAAAATAAATGACTTAAAAACAGACTGGTTATTCATGGGTTGGCAAACTGCAGGTGTACAAAACCAAAAAGATTATGCCACTTTAGAAGTTATAGATTCTATTTTGGGTTCAGGCATGAGTTCAAGATTGTTTAGAAATGTCCGAGACCAAGAAGGACTTGCGTATCAGTTAGGCTCAAGTTTTTCACCTCACATTTTGAGAGGAGCTTTCTCAATCTATATTGGAACAAATCCAAAAACAGTTGATTTGGCAAAAGAAAAAATGTTAATCGAAGTAAATAAATTAAAAACACAATTTGTAAGCGATAAAGAACTTCAAGAAGCAAAAGACAAAATCATCGGTAATTTTATTCTTTCTCAAGAAACAAACCTTGATAAAGCTTCAACTATCGGCTGGTTCGAAGCTTCAGGTCGAGGTTACGACTTTAAAGATAAATATGTAAATTTAATAAATAGCGTAACTGCTAATGATATTATCGAAACCGCTAACAAGTATTTCAATTCAAATTTTGTAACTTCGGTTATTGTACCAACCCAATCTGTAAAGGCAAAGAGCGTTAAATAGAGAAAACAAGTTATGGAAGAGACACAAGAAGAAAAAAGTAAACAGGAAATAGAAAAAATCACCTTACAAGGAGATGTTCAGTACGTAAACGGAGATTATAATAACGCAATTCTTACATACAGGCAAGTTATGATTCTCGAACCTCTTAACTGGGGAATATATACCAAAATAGGTAAGTGCTTTAAAGAGTTAAAAGAATTTGATACTGCTATTGAATTTTTTAATCATACTATTGAGCTAAATCCTGAATATCCTTTTGCATACAGCTATATCGGCGAAATTTATGCGAACGAAAAAGGAGACGTTAAGAAAGGAATTGAATACTTCAAAAAACACGTAGAACTTGAACCTGATAATTTTCTTGTTGTAAATATGCTCGGACATTTATATTCAAAACTGGACCTTTACGGAACATTAGATTTACAAAGAAAATGCTTTGAAAAGTCTCTTGAAATAAAGCCTGATTTCGATATTGCAATAAGAAACCTTGCATTTACATATTCGAGGCTTGGCAGAGACGATTTATCAATTAAATTTTTCAGAAAAGTCCTTAAAAGCAAAGAGGTTTGGGCAGATGATGAATTTGCTTTTGCCTGCTTACTTATAAAACACGGATTTTTTAAAGAAGGTTGGAAACTTTTTGAATCCAGATTTAATAAAAAATTTGGAAAAACTCTTTACATAACAAGCGATAAACCCCGTTGGTACGGTGAAAAAATAGAAAATAAAACACTTTTAATTCAATACGAACAAGGTTTTGGAGATACTTTTCAATTTTCAAGATTTATTCCGCTTGTAAAAAAGCTCGTCGGCAAAATAATATTTAGAGTACAAGATGAAACCCTTGAACTGATTAAAAGAAATTTTCCTGATATTCAAGTAGTCGGAGAATCTACTGCGATTGAAGATTTGGAATTTGATTATCATACTCCGTTAATGAGTCTTCCTATGGTTTTGGATATTAAAATGTCTGATTTAATAACTTGTGAGCAAAGATTTGAAGCCGATAACAAAAAAGTAAAATTTTTCAAAAACAAATATTTTAATAACAAAGATTTTAAAATCGGAATTTCTTGGAACGGAGCAGTTGGTGGGAATTATAAGCGAGACATTCCAGTTTTTGAATTTTTACCGCTTACAAAACTAAAAGGTGTAAAAGTTTACTCCTTCCAAAAAGGCGGTCTTCTTAATTTGACAGATGAATATGCAAAATCTAATAATATAACAATAGTATCAAGAGATTTCAAAGATTTTGATTATACAGCCTCTGCGATGAAGAATTTGGATATGTTTATAACCAGCGATAATGGGATTTTCAATTTAGCCGCCACAATGGGAGTTCCAACGTATATGCTTATGAATAAAGAATCCGAATGGAGATGGTTTTTTGATGAAACAACAACACCATGGTATAGCGACGTAAGGTTATTCAAAAAAGATTTTGAACAACAACCATGGAATTGTGTAATGGAAAGAGCATTAAACGCTTTAAATAAGAAACTTTTAAGTTTAAATAAATAATATTTTAAAGACAAACGATTTATCGTACAATTAGTAACTCCTAACATCGTTCTGAACTTTTCAAAACAAACTGCGTAAGAAAATTTTACATAAAAAAAATCCGAAGCATCTGCTCCGGAATCCCAAAAAACATATAAACTATTAAATTATCTAGTTAAGTTTTTACCCTTTCGTTTATCTTACTCCAAATAATTTTTTATTCATAATTTTTTTGTAAATATCCTGTTACAAAATTAATCGTTCATACCGTTACAGGTTAGTACCAACAATACTCTATAAATACTAGACGTTTGAGCTGTTCTATCTTTCCTCCATGCAAGACGTGTGATTTTTTTCACGATACTTTGACATTAAATGTCTTTTATGTTTAAATGGAAATATTGCATAGGAGAAAGAAAGAGGTTTACTATGGCGGGAGTAGAAGAAAAAACTTTTGTTGCGATAAAGCCTGATGCCGTAAAAAGAGGTTTAATCGGTAAAATAATTGAGAGAATCGAATTAAAGGGATACAAAATTGTTGCGATGAAAATGCTTCACCCTGACGAAGAACTTGCTGCAAAACATTATGCAGAGCATGTTGGCAAACCTTTTTATGAAAGCTTGATAAAATTTATAACAAGCGGTCCTATTGTTGCGATGGTTGTTCAAGGTGAAAATGCTATTGCAGGCATGAGACAAATTATGGGAAAAACTCGCCCGGAAGAAGCTGATGTTGGAACAATCAGAGCAGATTTTGCACAAGTAAAAGACATGAATGTTATTCACGGTTCTGATTGTGCAGATAGTGCAAAGAGAGAAATTGATATATATTTTAAACCTGAAGAACTTTGTCTTGACTGGAAAAATATGTATGAAGTGGTAATGGAAACAAGTGAGTTTTAATTCAGAATATTTTAACTATAAATTAATAAGAGAAAGTCAAAAATCTCAAGCTCGTGCAGGGCTTTTACATACTCCGCACGGAGATATAGAAACACCTATTTTTATGCCTGTAGGAACAAACTCTACAGTTAAAATGATTACAAATTATCATTTGGAACAAACCGGAGCTCAAATTATATTGGGAAATTCATACCACCTTTATTTGAGAGCAGGGTGTGATAAAATAAAGCATTTTGGCGGAATACATGGTTGGATGAATTGGCATAAACCAGTTTTGACAGATTCAGGCGGATTTCAAGTTTTTTCACTTGCAAACTTGAGAAAAGTAACTGAAGACGGAGTAAAGTTTAAAGACCCAAAAGACGGCAGTGAGCATTATATAAGCCCTGAAACTTCAATGGAAATACAAGAAGCAATAGGAGCTGATATAATCATGGCATTTGATGAGTGTTCTCCATATCCTTGCAGTTATGAACAGGCTAAAAGTGCTATGGAACGCACACACAGGTGGCTTGAAAGATGCTATAATGCACATAAGAATCCAAGACAAGCGTTATTTCCTATTGTTCAGGGAGCATTCTTTGAAGATTTAAGAGCTGAAAGTGCAAAAGTTATATCTTCTTATGACTCTGTTGGCTGTGCGATAGGCGGATTAAGCGTGGGAGAACCTCATGAACTTATGAACAAATTGTTGGAATTTACAACTCCGCTGTTGCCAAATAACAAACCAAGATATTTAATGGGAGTTGGAACACCTGAAGATTTATTGGACGGCGTTATGCGTGGGGTTGATATGTTTGACTGCGTACTTCCGACAAGAAATGCAAGGCATGGTTCATTTTTCACTTATGACGGGAAAAAGAATATTAAAAATAAAGAATTTGATTGGGACGAAAAGCCATTAGATGAATTTTGCGATTGTTATGCATGCAAAAATCATTCCAGAGCCTATCTTAGACACTTGTACAGATGTGGCGAGTCAAATGCTCAAACAATGCTTTCTATTCACAATACTCAGTTTATGCTGAATTTTGTAAAAAGAATCAGAAAAGCGATAATAAATAATGAATTTGAAGATTTTTATGCAGAATATTATCCTAAATTTAAGAGAAAGTAAACTTTTTTGAGAAAAATACTTGATTTTAAAAAATGTCTGTGATATTCTGTAGAACGACCGAAATATTTAAGCAATTAGAGGATTCCCTTGAATTGCAGGTTTGGTCAAAAGTAGTCGAGGGCTATTAGCTCAGGTGGTTAGAGCGCACCCCTGATAAGGGTGAGGTCCCTG
Organism: bacterium; assembly: GCA_017995595.1. Classification (GTDB taxonomy): domain Bacteria; phylum Cyanobacteriota; class Vampirovibrionia; order Gastranaerophilales; family Gastranaerophilaceae; genus JAGOIO01. The sequence goes on from JAGOIO010000017.1 coordinate 7,818, forward strand.
GTTCGAGTCCAGGATGGCCCAGATTTTTACCTCTTTCAAAGAGGACTTTAAAACTAAAATAAATTTTTAGACATATAAAATGAAGATGCTATACAATTGTCTTTTTTAAGACAGTTGTTTTTTTTTAATTTGTAAGTAAGATTTTGTAAAATGTGGTATAATATATATAATATTATTTTAATAAAGGCATTTATATATGACTGATATTTTTAATAAAAAAACAAATTTTTATTGTAAACCGTTTCGCAAATATTTAGCTTTTACGTTAGCTGAAGTTTTGATTACACTTGGTATTATCGGGATAGTTGCTGCGATGACAATTCCAACACTTTCACAAAAAACTCAAGAGCGAGAAACTGTTTCCAAACTTAAAAAAGTTTTTTCAACATTGACCAACGCTTATAATCTTGCGGTTAATGAGGACGGAACGCCTGATACTTGGAATTTAGATGCAAATTTGAGTGCAACCGGAGCAACTAACATATTAAATGAACTTGCACCTCACTTAAATATTACAAAAAATTGTGGAACAACTGAAGTAGGTTGCTTTCCTGAAGGAACAGGAGATGCTCAATCAAATTCTGCTTCAAAAGTAATATTATCAGACGGAACAATGGTATCATTTGTTGTCTGGAGTCCGACTTGTAATCAAGATTACGGTTCTGGAGCCTTGGCAAATATGTGTGCTTTTTTTGAAACAGATATAAATGGGTTTAAAAAACCAAATGCTGTTGGAAAAGATAGATTTAGATTTTATATAACAAAAGAAGCTATTGTTCCTTATGGTACAGCAACTTCTACAGAAATGTCCTTTGCTAATAATTGTGCTAAATCTCATGGCGGTTTATCTTGTACTGCGTGGGTTATTTATAACGAGAATATGGACTATTTGCACTGTACAGATTTAAGTTGGAGTGGCAAAACTAAATGCGATTAGCATTTTCTTATTAAAACCTTGAACCATTAGACTAATTTATTATTATAAACTTTAGCTTATTTCTTTATTATTATCAGATTTCTCTCATAGACTTCTTCTAGAGGTAATCTGTATTCAATAATATCAACAATCTTTGCTCTATTTATCTTTAGAATTTTTTTTGCTTGACCTATCTCTTCTTCTGCTCGTTTGGATTTATAGGCAATAAAATATCCGTCCTGTTTCAACAATGGAAGTGCATATTTCAAAATTAAATCTAATGTACCGACTGCTCTTGTGGTAATAAAATCAAAAGAATTTTTCTTTTCCTTTTGAAAATTCTCCGCCCTTTCTCGAACTGTAATAACATTCTTTAATCCCAATTCTGTTGTTATTTCATCAATAATTTTCAGTTTCTTTGCTATACTGTCAAGACCGCAAAGTTTTAAATCACTAAAAGCTATAGCCGTTGGTATTAACGGAAACCCTCCGCCTGTACCGATATCAAGCAAGCGTTTTCCTACGTAATTTATATTTTTTTTCTTGAAAAATAAATTTATTGCAAGACTGTCAAATATATGCTTCTCAAAAAGAAATTTCTCATCTTTTTTCGACATAAGATTTGTATGAGCATTTTTAGCAATAAAAATTTCTTCATATCTGTTAAAACACTTCTGTTGTTTTGATGATAATTCTATTTTTAAATTTTCTTTTAAAATTTCTATTTGTTCTGTATTCAATTTTTCTTATTTTCCTTATCTATTCAAACCGTTTTATCGCATTACTAAATGCTTCTTCGCCCATTTTTACACGCAAGTCATTTATTCTTGCTTCTATTTTTTTCTGATTTTCAGCACTAAAATTAATCTTTGCAATTCTCATCGCATCAAAATATTGTATTAAGGCAAGTTCATTTGATTTATTATTATAGTAAAAATCTCCCAATGCAAGTGAGGCTGAGGCTTCATAAAAAACATCTTTTAAATTCTTTGATGCATCAAGTGCAGATTGATAGTATTTTAAGGCTTTATCTGTATCTTTTCGTCTTAAAAGCGTTGCTAATTTTGATGCTGAATAGTAAATTCCGTCGTAATTTTCTTTCTCTTCATCAATTTCAAAAGATTTTTCATAATTTACAATCGCATCTTTTTCATTTCCTTGTTCAAAATACAAAGATGCCAAGTTTGAAAAAGCTGATGACAAAAATTTATTCATATCAGGATTTGAACTAATTTGCGTACATTTCTCGTAATACTTAATAGCTTCTGAGAAATTCTCTTTATCATCTTGAGAAAGTGCATATTTAAAATATACCTCTGACAAAATTTCTGAATCCATTGTTTCATCAGAATTTTTCAATGCAAGTTCAATATATTCATACGCCTGCTCTTGATTTGACAAGCCTTCTTCTATGTTTGAGAGCTGAACAAAAGCCTTTACAATCAATAATGGCGGACTTTTTTTATCTCTTACAATTATAAGTGCATATTCTTTTGCAGGTTCAAACTTATATGTTTCATAAAGTAATTTTGAAATATTCAACTTTATACGACTTGCCATTATGTAATCTTTTTCATCACTGAACAAATCTTGTGCCATATAATAACATTGTAAAGCATTCTCTTTGTCTGAAAGCTCTTGATAACAATGAGCAAGTTTTACATAAATCTCTGCAACGACTTTTTTTTCAGAATCATTTTTAGCTTTAGTCAAGGCTCTTGTATAAAAGCCTACGGCTTTTCTGTATTTGTAATCCTCTTGTGCTATTGTTGCCTGAATCATAAGCTCTTTTAAACTTATTTCCGGAGCAGGCTTTACAGGCTTTTGCGGAGTTCTGATGAACGGATCACCATCAAAACTTACTTCTTCAGAATTTTCAATCTTAGAATTTATACCGCTTGTATCTAAACTACTTAAATTCAAATGAGGATTTCTTATATTTTTTAATTTTGTTTCCCTGTCTTTTTTCTCTTTCATTTCAAGGAAACGCTTATCCAATTTCGGAGGTTCTTTTTTCTCTTGATTTTCTACTTTCTTATTCAAGTTGCTCAAATCAAATTCAAACCTGTTTGAATATGTAAGATAATTTGTATCAACTGCACGTTCTAACGGTTTTGGTCGTTTCGGCAAAAATAATTTATGATATTCAATTTCACCACGCATAGTCTGGCGAGAAATTGCAACATCACGCTCTAAAGGTTTTAGCGGAAGTTCGTTTTCATACAGATTTATTATGTACTGATGAAGCTTTTGAGCAATATTAACCGCAACTGATACATCAAGATTTTCTTTAAAATAGTCTCTAACATAAACTTCGCCTCTATCAAAAATAAAAACCTGTCTGTCAATTAATATTTTAATAACTTCTTCATCATACAATCCTGCTTTTTTTAAGAATTCAAGACTGACACTATGTCGTAGCATTGAAACAAACCAAAAAAGATTTCTTGATGTCGGTGGCACCATATCTGAAGCATTTTTTGCCATAAAATCATTAAATGACATAAAGCTCAGACTAAATTCCTTATAGAATTTTTCTAAGGTATAGCCCTGCGATTCCGAATATTTAAGCATTAACGCAGTATAAAAATAATAACCGCCACTTACTTCATACAATTTTTTTAATAAAATACTTCCGGATTTTATTCCATTACTTCTCAAATATTTTTCAAAATACTGCATTTCTAGCGGTGCTAAAGAAATATTTGAACACGGTAAATTTGACTTTGTCAATAAATCAGACGGAAACTCTTTTGCTATAATAATTATCTTTACTTTTCCCAATGTTGACAAGTGAGAAATAAAATCAAAAATTTCTTGTCTGTTCGACAACATAACATCATTGAAAGAATTTAAAACAATAACAAAAGGTTTTTCTACCTTTAAAAAATAATTATTAATTTTTTGTGCAAAATTTTCAGAACGAAATTTTGGTTCATCAATAATTTTTTTTGAAAATAATTTTTTAAATTCAATAAAAAATGACAACAAAATATCGTCTAAAACTGTAGATTGAAAGCAATTATACCAAAAAACAATAGAGTTTTGAGATAAAACAGACAAAGAATGTCTAACTATTTCAGATTTTCCTACTCCTAAAAAACCATTTACGTTAAGAAGATTTATTTCTCCTTTATAGAAATTGTACAAATTCTCAAGTTGTTCTCTATTATTTTGTAGCAAAAATGTATTTATATCAGAACTATTTTCTGATAATAAATCTTCAATTTTTAAATTTGGATTTAAAAAGTCGTAATTCATAGTGTAATTCTATATTATTTAAACTTTTTTTGCAATTAATTTACATAATTGCACTTTTAGCGTTTTAATAGTAAAATGTGATAAGGGTGAAATTTATCAAAATAAATCTTCACTCAATACTTTGGAGAGGAATTTATGGAATTTTTCAGAAAACACCAAAAAATAATTATAGCAATAATCGGATTTACTTTTATAGCTTGGACTTTAGGCTTAATGATGTTACCGTTATTAATGAAATAGGTTCAAAGTGGAAGCAAGAAAAAGAAGTACAAGTAAAATAATAAGTATGTTACTGTTGTTAATAACGGCAGTAAGCTTTGCTGTGCCACCAAGCTTTGCCAGAGGACATTCCAAAGTGGAGCTTCAACGTAAAAAACGCCAAACACATGCAAAAATGGTTCAAACCCACGCTAAAATTATCCATTTGAAATTTTTGGAAAACCTTGAAACAAATAAATTGTACAAAAATCAACAAAAATTAGAAACAACTTCAACTAATCTTCAAGCTTCAAAACACCAAATGATAGCAACAGAAGCAAGATTGGGAAGTTTGGAAGTAAATTTATCCCGTTCTCTTGCAGAATTTGCCTCAATAGATTTTCAAATGAAACGAAGAATAAGACAAATATTCAAAAATCAACATGGCGGATTCTTTGATTTACTTCTAAATGCACAGGACTTTAATACCTTCTTAGACAGAGTATATTTTGAAGGAATCGTTATAAAAGGCGATTATAGAAGAATGGCTTACGCAAGAGCTAAAGCAAAACAAATTGCGATTTTGAAATATCAAATTGAAGAACAAAAACGTGTAATCGCACGTTCAATAAGAACAATAAACATGCAACAAGCTTCTATTCAAGATGAAATCGGAAGAAATCATAATATGATTCAAAAGTTGCGAACTGACCGTGCAACGTATGAACGTTCAGAAAAAGACTTGGCAAGACAATCAGCAAGCATAGAAAGCTTAATTACCCGTCGTATAAGATATTCAGCACCATCAAGCGGAGGCGGAGGCTCAATGTCAGGCGGAGATTCTCATGTAAGCGTATCAGGAGGCTTTGTCAGACCAATCGGTGGTATGATTACTTCTCC
>JAGOIO010000147.1 GCA_017995595.1 bacterium
AAGTAAAGGTGCTAAAATACATATTGGCCATAGTGTAGATAATTTACCTAAAAAGTGTATTATTGTTGTAAGTAGCGTTATAAAAGATGATAATCCGGAATTGAAATTTGCAAAAGAAAATGGCTTTGAAATTCTTCACCGTTCTGATTTGCTATCAAAAATTTCAAGAGGAATGTGCGGAGCAAAGAAAAAATATTTTCTTGGCTTTTCAGGAACTCATGGAAAGACTACAACAAGCGGTCTTTGTTCTTATGTCCTTGAAAAATCAGGATTAAAACCCTCTTATGTTGTTGGTGGAACTATTCCTGAAATTGGTACTAATGCAAAAGCTGGTAATGGGGATTTCTTTGTAGCTGAACTTGATGAAAGTGATGGTACAATAGTTAAATATTCACCTGAAATAAGCATTATAAATAATATTGAAAAAGACCATGTTGATTTTTATAAAAATGGTCTTGCTTCATTGATTGAAACTTTTTCAACATATTTAAGTACATTATCAGATGATGCAAGAGTTATTGTGAATGATGATAATGAAGGTACAAAGTTGCTTAGAGAAGCTAATAAAGACAGAGAATTTATTACTTTTGGTTTAAGTGATAATGCTGATTATGTTGCTAAAAATATTAAATTTGAGTTTGGCGAAACAACGTTTGACATTTATTTTAAAAATGAATTTTTAACAAGTATGAAAACTCAACTTTTTGGAATTCACAATGTATATAATGTTTTGGCTGTCTTTGCAGGACTTCATCAGGCAAATGTAAATGTCGAAGAAGTTAAAAAACATTTCTATACTTTTACCGGAATGGGAAGACGTTTTCAACTTTCAGCAAAATTAGGTAAGATTTGTGTGTATGATGATTATGCTCATCACCCTTCAGAAATAAAAGCTACACTATCAGCTTTACAAACTTTTAAAGAAAGACGTAAAGTTGTTGTATTTCAACCACACAGATATAGCAGGCTACAGGGCTTGTGGAAAGAGTTTTTAGGTGCTTTTGATACAGTTGACAGAGTTTATGTAACTGATGTCTATGCTGCTTCTGAACCTCCTATTGATGGTGTTACCTCAGAAGCCTTTGAGAAAGATTTAGAAAGTAAAGGGATTCCTTGTAAATATCTTTCAGGTTCTATTGCAGATGTTGCAAAAAAACTTGCTCCTGATTTAAAAGAAAATGATGTTGTAATCGGCGTTGGAGCAGGTACTATTACTGCATTGGGCAAAGAGTTGTTAGCTTGTAAAAATGAGGTAAAAGTGTAATGCAGGTTGAAGTAAAAGAAAATTACTCCATAAAAAATTTGACATCTTTCAAAATTGGTGGTGTGGTCGAAAATCTATATTTTCCGACTACGCAACAAGAATTTGTATATTTGCTTAAAACCTTAAAAAATCCGATAGTCGTTGGAAGTTGGTCAAATGTACTTGTGTCTGATGTTGGTATAAAAGGTGATGTTATAAGTACCGCTAAATTAAATACAATTGACATAAAAGGCACGAAAGTAACAGCAGATGCAGGTGTTAAAGGTCCTGCGTTATCTCAAAAAGTCCTTGAACATTCTCTTTCAGGTTTTGAATTTATGATAGGATTCCCCGGTTCAGTCGGTGGAAATGTTTACATGAATGCCGGTGCTCATGGACAAACTATTAGCGATTATTTAGTTTCTGTTTGTGTTTTCGATTTGAAGAAAAAAGAAGTTTTGGTTTTGAACAAAGAGGATTTAAAATTTTCTTATAGAACTTCAATTTTGCAGAAAAAGCCTTATGTAGTCCTATCTGTAGAGTTTGATTTGGTTAAAAAATCAAAAGAACAAATAGAAGATTTAATTAAAAGAAATTTGGAATTTAGAAAAACACATCAACCGTTGCTTTCTACACCAAATGCGGGAAGCGTATTTAAAAATCCTGAAAATGATTCTGCAGGGAGACTTTTGGATAAAGCAGGAGTTAAGGAATTTACTGTTGGTGGTGCAAAAGTTTGGGACGGACATGCAAACTTTATCGTTAATAATGAAAATGCATCATCAAGTGATGTTTTAGAATTGATGTTTAAAATGTATAATGCAGTTAAAGATAAATATACTATTAATTTACGTCCGGAAATAAGATATATGGGAGAAAAAACTCAAAGAGAGGAAGAGATATGCAATACACTGTACAACCAAAATTAGATAAAAATGCAAAAATCGCAGTTCTTTGCGGTGGTATGTCATCAGAACAAGAAGTTTCAAGACGTTCAGGAAAAAATTGCTTTGAAGCGATAGTGAAAAAAGGTTATAAAAATGCTGTTTTAATAGATGTTGATGAAAATATTGCAGAAACGCTAAAACGTGAAAAAGTTGAATATGCATATATCGCACTTCATGGTAAGTATGGTGAAGATGGTTGTATTCAAGGACTTTTAGAAATATTGAAAATTCCTTATTCAGGTTGTGGTGTTATGGCAAGTGCAGTTTGTATGAACAAGGAATATACCAAAAAAGTTCTTTCTACAGATAGTTCAATTCCTTTAATAAAATCAGTATTTATAAGAGCTGGTGAAAATCCTGTGAATGCGATAAAAGATTTAAAATATCCGCTTATGATAAAGCCTGTATCAGAGGGTTCAAGCTTTGGAATGAGCAAGGTTATGAATGAAGAGGAATTTGTAAAAGGTGTTGAAGAAGCAAGAAAATATAATGATGATGTTCTTGTGGAAGAATATTTAGTTGGTATTTGTGCAACTGTCGGCGTTTTAGATAACGGTGATGATACTTTTGCAACTGAAATTCTTGAGCTTCGTCCGAAAAATGAGTGGTATGATTATGAATCAAAATATACAAAAGGTATGACTGAGTTTATATTACCTGCTGAAATTTCAGAAGATATGACCAAAAAGGTAAAAGAAATTGCAGTAAAAGCTCACAGAGTTACAAATTGTTCAGGGGTATCAAGAGTTGATTTCCATATCGTTGGAGATATTCCTTATGTCTTAGAAATAAATACAAGCCCTGGAATGACTGATGTAAGTGATTTGCCTGCACAAGCTTCTTGTATGGGTATTGATTATGATACTTTGGTATTAATGATTTTAAATAGTGTGGGATTAAATAAATAATTTATGAATGATGATTTTAATGATGAAAATCTGAATCAGCAAGAGGAAGATTTTATCGGCGAAGAGCAACATATAAGCAAATATTACGGGAAACGTATCGTTAAGAAAAGACGTATGGAAAGAAAATTGCGTCATGGACAAATGTGGGTTTCTCGTTTTCGTGGAATTTTGCGACTTGTTATAATCCTTGCTATGATTTTTGTCGGATATAGAATTATCAACGTAAAATATTGGTATTTGCCTGCAAATACATTCAATTCTTTAGATAATAAGTCATTAGAAATTGTAAATAACAAAATTGTTCCTTCATACAAAATTCTTGGTGCATTAAGACGTTCTGAAGTTCCTCATGTTCCGATTTATAGAATGCAAACCGATGATATGAAGAAACAAATTATGGAATTAGAACCTGTTCAAGATGTATTTATCAGACGTTTTTGGCTTCCTGCAAGACTTCAAATAATCGTTCAAGAAAGAGTTCCTGTAATTAGTATTTCTCCGTCAGAAAAAGTTCCTCCTATTGCATTTTTTACAAAAGATGGAAAGCTTATCGGGAGAGATTATTTACCATTAAACAAATCATTTAAAACCACTTTAGTTATTTCCTATGGCTCAATGGGTGATGATTACAGAGGTTGGGATATAAATAAAATCAAGCTTATTCAAAAAATTGCTTTGGCGGTTGAAGAAAGTTCTCATGAACCGGTTCAGTATGTTGATTGTAGAAAACCAAATGATATATATGTCAAAATTCCTACTGCAAATTTAAGAATTGGTGAGATTGATGATACAATGTTTTCAAGAATTGCAAGAATTTCATCTATTTTACCTCAAGTAAAGACGTTAGATAAGAAGATTCAATACATTGATTTAAGATGGAAAGATGCGAATTACATTAAACTCAGTTAGTTTTTATTAGGTATTGAATAAACCGAATAATCTTTCTTT
>JAGOIO010000148.1 GCA_017995595.1 bacterium
AATTTCGGTTTCAGTAATAAATGTAGTTACCGCAAGCAAAATAAATATTCCCCAAAGCTGATAACCCTTACCTATGGTTTTCTTTGTCAGTTTGTAACTGCTGATGGCAATTATTCCGATTACCGCTGCACCAACGCCATAAAATACGGCTTGCATCCAGGGCAGTCCGCCAAATTTTACATAAGAAAAGCCGATAGCAAGCACCATTAAAAAAGACGGAATGATAAATGTAACTCCTACAATGGTTGCCCCAATAATGCGGTAGTGAACATAACCCATATAAATGGCAAGTTGGGCTGCAAGTGGTCCCGGTGCCAGTTGAGCCAAAGCAAGACCTTCTTTATATTCGTCTTCTGTTACCCATTTTCTTTTTTCCACAAGGTCGCGGTGCATATAGCCAACCAGTGCAACAGGGCCACCAAAACCGATTGTTCCGAGTTTCAGAAAATAAAGGGTTAAATCCTTCAGTGAATATGGTATTTTATTTTCGGTCATAACTGCATGGGTTGCTCCTAATACTATCTCGGCTCATTTCAAAACTTTTCTTTTCTTCCTGTGATAATTCGTTCAGAATATTTTTATAATTTCTGTTCAATGTATTTAATTCCTGCTGTAAGCTATCAATAATTGGCCGGTGCTTATCTATTATACTGTTCCATGAAGAATCAATTTTACTTTCAAGCAGTTCGATTTCCTGCGACTTATTCTTAATTTCAGAATCGTTGCTTAATTCTTCATTTATTTGGTTGATGTTTTCCTTCAACAATGAAATTTTTGTGTCTCTTTTTATTTGTAAATTTTCTATCGCCTTTTCATATTCAGGAGTAGATATGTGTCCATATTGTGCACTATGTTTGTCCGTCTTTTTCCTGTACTCTTCGCCAAACTTTATCAATGCCTCTGCTATTTCCTGATTCAACAATTCAATCCTGTTCTGAAATGGAGCAGATAATAAATTCAATTCCTGTAACAGATTTTCCTTTTCTAAAACAAGCGGTGCAATTTGACTAATCGAATCATCCTGCATCATTTGTTCTTCCTGATGATATGCACATTTTGTTTTTGCATAATCATTGAGCCAATTTTCTGTTTTATTTCCGCAACTGTTCAGCATTACCGAAAGAGCAACAACCAAAAAAGCGGATATTCTACGTAAAAAAATCATTATCTATTTAGTCGAGGTATTAATTTTCAAGTCGTCAAAATAAGTAACCGCATCTGCCTTAGTCCAAAGCCCGATTCGTCCTGCTGATTTGAACGTGTCGTCCGTTGATTCAATCAATGTTTTCCCGTTCAGCGAGCAGGTAACTTTATTTCCTTTCACGTCAATAGTCATGATAAACCATTCTCCCTGTTTTATGTCAATTTCAGTACTTTCCAATTCTTTACGACTTCCGTTTACTACATTGTAAAATCGGAAATTATTTTCAAGCGGATTGTATCTCGCCACATAATAGTTGTTCTTGTCTATGTAACGCCAAACGAGTCCGCCACCTTGGTCTTCTTCACCTGATATGGCTTTTATTTTCACCGAAGCTGAAAAATCATTGTAAGCTACTTTATCTAAAACAAGCAGGTTATAACAGCTGCCCGAATTTTCGGCTTGTTGTACAACCACTTTATTGCCAATGTCATTTATCACATTCCATTTAATGCTTTTGGCTTTATTGGTGGCGTCAGCAACAAATCCCGAAGGCAATTTTCCTTCTGTTTCATTTTCAAAATTGACAAGCGTATCGCTGCCCATCTTTTCGTAGGAAACCGTATTTTCTGTCTGGTTACTTTTTTGTGATGCACTATTGCATGAGGTAATGCCCAGCAATAGTGCAATGGAGATTAAAAATGTATTCATGATTATTCGTTTTTAAATTTATTTTCTAAAAGTTTTTCCTTGAATTCTGACCGGAACGTATAGGCAAAAATGAGCATGACTGCACGAGTGTCTACTTTTCGGGTTCGGTCAAATTGAAAATTGGTATCAGAAATTCTGTAACCGCTTTGCTGTGTGTCAAAAATATCTGTAACTGTAAGAGCTATACGTCCCTGTCCTTTCATGATTCTTTGTTGAAATCCAAGGTCAATAAAATAAACTTCATTTTGTTCACCTTGCGGAATGGCAATAGGAGAAGTGTAGTTTCCTGTGATTTGTAGTTTTCCATTCTTCCAAACATGAAAATTATTGATGAGTTTGGCGTAGCCGGTAAACTGGTTTTGCTGAATGTTAAGGGTCGGGTCGGTTTCTTCAATACGCAGTTCATAACCCGAAACATTGAGATTGATACTCCAGAATTTGAAAGGATTGTAAGTAAAAATCGCTTCCAAACCATAGGTAGAAGCATTGCCGAAATTTTGTGGCTGTGTAAAACCTACTCCATTGCTGTCAACAACTGTGTAGGGCAGGATGATATTGCTTGTTTGCCGATAAAATGTCGAAGTGGTAACACTACCTTTCTTAAATGAGTGGTTGTAGGATAGCTCAACAGAATTTGCCAATTCGGGTTGAAGGTTGGGATTGCCTGAATAGATGTTGAGTGAATCAGTTATGTCAGTGAACGGGTTATATCTGCCAAGCGAAGGACGGTTAATCCTGCGACTGTAACTCAATTTGAGCATGTTTCTTTTTGGTGTGTAATAAAGCAGGCTGGCGGATGGAAAAAGGTTGAAATAATCGTTGGTAAATGCAATCGGGTTTAAAATGGTGTTACCTTTATTAAAAACCTGTTCTGCTCGAATACCTGCATTATATTTCCATTTGGGTTTTTGTTTATCACCAATCCAACCTGTGTATTGCAAATAGAACGCATGAATTTGCTCGCTGAATTTAAAGAGGTCTGTGTTTGTCGAATCTGTTACAAAGTTTCCGTTCAGTTGGTCGGAACGAAGGAAATCAACATCAATAAAACGGAGAATGCCTTTGTAACCCGTTTCAATCATTCCTTTATCTTTAATCGGATGGACATAATCCACCGAAAAATTGGTCAGGTTAGCATCTTCGTAATTATGCGTTTCTTGTAAAAAGGGATTCCCGATTGGGTTATTTTGTTCTGATAAAGTTTGCGTTGATAAATCGGTATTTTCCCGATTGTACTCGATTGCTGAACTTGCGTTGATTGTCAAGGTTTGTTCAGGCTTATTGAATTTTCGTGCATAATTCAGTAATAGTTCTCCCGTGTGAAACCGTCTTATTTCATTGGCAAAGCGGTCATTTTTCCCTGTAAAATCATAAGTAGCGGTTTCAGTAGTACTGATGACGGTTTCCCTATTGTCTTCACCGTCAAATAACCAAATTCCTTCTAAACGGAAGCTGTTCTTTTTATTGGGAGTGTAATCTATGTTGAATCGTGCCGTTTGGGTTTGCACAATTCGTTCGTCTGACCTGCGTTGTGTCAGAAAATATTCGTTGGGCAGGTTGTAATTTTTACGGTCTCCGTCTTGTTGGCGAGTTCTGGTTGTGAACCAATTATCGTAAGCCAGTCCAAAATTCCATTTTGAAGTTCTGTGATTGAGTAAAAGTGAGCCGTTGATGCGATACCTGTCGCCAAAGCCACCACCCAAAGCCACCGCACCGTTTGTTCCCCAATCGGCATTTTGCTTTAAAATAATATTGATGATTCCCCCTTCTGCATCCGCATCATATTTAGCAGATGGGTTAGTAATGATTTCTATGCGTTCAATGCTGCTTGCAGGAATCTGCTCAAGGTTGGTTACCCTGTCCACACCACCAATGCCCGAGACCCTGCCGTTTATCAAAATCAAAGGGCTTTTCCCCCGCAGCGTTATTTCACCTTCAGCACCCACCAACACACCGGGCATATTTTTCAATAGGTCAGCAGCAGTTCCACCTATTTGCGTAATGTTTTCGGAAGCTCGTACCACAATACCTTCTTCGGTTTTCTGAATTAGGTTGCGAAAAGCTTTTATCTCAACAGAGTTTAAAGCGATTGCATCCTGTTTCATTATTATTGCTCCTAATTCTATGTTTTTGTTTGCATCGTTTAGCAAAACAGGTTGTT
>JAGOIO010000149.1 GCA_017995595.1 bacterium
GTTTAACCTCATCTGCCACGTTCTCTATCATACTTGCTGATTTTTTTAAGTCAAGTTTTAAGTTCGAATATTAGTTTGTAACTTAAATCTTCTATTAATTAGAATTTGACCCTGACAAGTACATTGTTACGTTTCTGCCTTCTAACTGCGGTTTCTTATCAACTACTACATTTAAGCTTGCTAAGTCTGTTAAAAATCTGTTTGCCAAGTCAAAGGCTAAATTTACGTGTTGCATTTCTCTGCCTCGTAACATTACTACAACTTTTACCTTATTGCCTTGACCGATAAACTTTTCTATACTCTTTATTCTTACTTGATAATCGTGTGTATCTATTTTATAGCGTACTTTTACTTCTTTTATTTCAACGGTCTTTTGTTTCTTCTTTGCTTCTTTTGCCTTCTTTTCCATTTCGTATCTGTATTTCCCGAAATTTAATATTTTGGCTACAGGTGGTTCTTGATTTGGGCTGATTACTACCAAGTCTAAATCTGCTTCTTTTGCCATCTGTAATGCTGTACTGGTAGGCACTACTCCGTGATTCTCGCCTTCAGCATCTATTAATCTAACTTCTCTTGAACGAATTCTCTCATTCATTAGTGTCTTATTTCTTCCGTTGTTTCTTTCTTCTGTAGCTATGATTTTGTCTCCTGTATTTATGTTACTTTTCTTCTCAATGATAGCACAACTACAAATTTTTTCTACTTTTATTTTTTTTATTTTTTTTCGTTTCGTTACATAAGTTAAAATTTTAGTCAATTTAAGCAATTTTTTATTTTAGAAATACTTTATATATACATATAAAGCTCTCTCTTCTTATTTAAACGGACAGGCCTTGAACATCAAGGTCTTTTTTTTTGCTTATTTTTTATTTTTATAATTTAAATTCTTTAGTCAACGAGATTCTCTCGGACTGCTTTTACTGCGGCTTGGACTCTATCAGGTACATGCAGTTTTTGCAAGATAGAGCAAACATGTGCTTTTGCAGTATGGACACTTATTATAAGTACCTTAGCTATTTCTACGTTGTTTTTGCCACCTACTACTAATTTTAATACTTCCATTTCTCTATCAGTTAGTCTGAATTTTCTTTTCTTAATTCCTTCTTCACTTTTTAACATTTACCCAAACGCTCCTAATTAAATTTATTCTGCAACACTATTAATTATATTTCTTTTTTTACTAAATTGTACTAACGTATTTTCCGTTTAAAAATATTTTTATTTCGAAACTTCTTTTTATGTTGAGTTTTTCTCCAAAAGTGGTATAATACAGTTAGTTTCACTTTAATCTGAGGTATAAAATGACTAAAGCTTTTGATATAATGAATTACTTCCGAAAATCCTCTATTAAAAAGTGTTTTGTTAGAATTTCGGCCTTTACTTTAGCTGAAGTCTTAATCACACTTGGCATTATCGGAGTTGTTGCAGCATTGACAATTCCTACTTTAGTTTCAAAAACCAAAAAAAATCAGGAAACTGTTGCTTTAAAAAAGTTCTACTCTGCTATGAGTCAGGCAATAAAACTGTCTGAAGCTGATAATGGTGATATAAATGAATGGTATTATGATAATACCCAAGAAGGTGCGGCAAAGACATTTTACGATACTTACTTGGATAAGTATATTCAGTCTGTAAAAAAAGAATATAATGCCGGTTGGTACAAAATCTATTTTAATGATGGTTCTACTGCAATTTTTGCTCCCGGAACTTGTTTGGATATAAGATATGATGTAAATGGACCGAAAAATCCGAATAATAATGCTCGAGATATTTTTAGGTTTTTGGTATGTACAAAAGATAATCAACTTGGAAAACAAGGAGTATTTTTTGATACTTATTATATTCCGGGGTACACAACCAGAGACTCTCTTGTTGAGGGTTGTAAAACGAGTGCTGAAGGTGTTTTGTGTGCAAAACTTTTGCAATGGGATAACTGGGAATTTAAAGACGATTATCCTTGGAAAATCTAAGTTTAATCTATGTATTGTCTTTCTTATAAATTCTTATAAAAAAATGGACTTGTTATTTAATAACAAGTCCATTTTTAATTGTTTTGAATTCTAAGATTGCTTACGCTTTTACAGCTTCTTTTGCTGTTTCAAATAAAACATCAAAAGCTTCTTTATCATTAACTGCAAGGTCAGCTAACATTTTTCTGTTAACAACGATATCAGCTTTTTTGCAAGCATTTACAAATCTTGAATAGCTCATACCTTGAGCTCTAACTGCTGCATTGATTCTTACTATCCAAAGTCTTCTCATGTTTCTCTTGTTAACACGTCTGTCTCTGTAAGCGTATTTCAATGCTTTCATTACTGCACAATTAGCTACTTTAAATATTCTGCTTCTTGCTCCCTTAAAGCCTTTAGCTAATTTTAAAATCTTTTTATGTCTGTTACGGCATACGTTACCACGTTTTACTCTCATTTTAGTTACTCCTTTAAATTAATTTTCTAATAAATCTGTTTTCTCGTATTTTAAAAATTAACGAGAATACTTTTTGTACGGTAATTCTTTTGATACCAATTTAACTTGTCCTTTAGCAATTTCTGTTGGAGAAGTTAATTTTCTCTTACGATTTTCAGCCTTGTTTTGTAACAAGTGTCCGATTCCTGCGTGTCTTCTAAGAATTTTACCGCTTGCAGTAACTTTGTAACGTTTTGCACCGGATTTGTGTGTCTTCATTTTTGGCATTTTCTTTTTCTCCTTTCAAAAGATAAAGTAACTTCGAAACTCAATACTGTAAAGAGTTTCAGCTCTAAAAGATACGGCAGCCAATGCCGGTCTTTCGGCTCGTTCTTTTATACTAACAAATAAAAACTTTAATTTCAAGCATGATTTTAAATGATTTTAAGTTTTATTTACCGAAAAGTTTTTTTGTTTTACATTTTTATTTTAATTTAGACTTTTTGGTCGGTTTTTAAACTTCGTATTGCAAAATTTTAATAATATAGTATAATTACTTTAAGTGAGGTAGAAAACAATATTATATGGACGCAGGCAGTATATTTTTTAATTTGTTAATTATAGCAATTTTACTTATGTCGAATGGTTTTTTTGTAGCTGCAGAGTTTTCAATGGTAAGTGTAAGAAAAACTCGTATTGCTGAACTTACAAAAGATGGTAATTTTAATGCGAAAATTGCTCTGGAAACTCTAAAGGATTTAGACAGATTCGTTGCGGCAGTTCAGTTAGGTGTTACAATTTCAAGCATCGGCTTGGGTTGGGTTGGCGAAAGTACACTCGCTGCCATGCTTTTGCCTATTTTTAACTTTATTCCGCATCAATTCCAACTGATTGCGGTGCATTCTGTTGCAACAACCGCAGCTTTTATTCTAATTACTATTATGCATGTTGTTATTGGTGAATTAGTTCCAAAATCTATTGCTTTACAATATCCTGAAAAAACCTCTTTATTTATTGCTTTGCCGATGAAGCTTATTTCAAAAGTTTTTGATCCTTTCATTTCTTTGCTTAACGGTTTGGGTAAAGTAATTTTAAAAATGTTAAAAATTCCGCATGCTTCAACTTCTCACCTTGCACACTCTATTGACGAGTTGAATATGTTGATTAATGCCTCTTATAAAGAGGGTGTTTTGAATGAAACCGAAAAAGATATGTTGCATAATGTTTTCAAGTTCTCTGATTTGAGTGCGAAGCAGGTTATGATTCCTCGTACTGATATGGCTTGCATTCCTTCTGATATTACTTATGATGAGTTGAGCAAAATTACATCTGAAAATCAATACACCAGATATCCTGTATATGATGAGAATCTTGACCATATTATAGGAATAATCCATGTAAAAGATTTGTATGTTCATTCTATTAAAAATGATGGAGAATTTTCTGTTAAACGCTTATTAAGACCGGTTTTGCTTGTTCCTGAGACAATAACTATGGATAGCTTGGTTAGAGAATTTAAAAAGTGCCAAGGTCAAATGGCTATTGTAATTGACGAGTTTGGTGGAAC
>JAGOIO010000150.1 GCA_017995595.1 bacterium
GACCAAATCGGTCCATTTTCAAGAAGCGTTGAAGATTCTGCAGCATTATTAGAAGTTATTGCAGGTGTTGACCCTAAAGATTCTACATCTCTTGATGTTCCTGTTGAGCAATATTCAAAAATGCTTTCAGGTGATATCAAAGGTAAAAAAATCGGATATATCAAAGAATTATTCTCTGAAGGTCTTACTGATGAAGTTAAAAAGGCTCTTGATTCCGCTATTGAAACTTATAAAGCTATGGGAGCTGAAATTCAAGAAATTTCAATTCCTTCACTAAAATATTCAATCGGAATTTATTACATAATCGCAACAGCTGAAGCTAGTTCTAACTTGGCACGTTTTGACGGTGTTAGATACGGACATAGAACTTCTGAATCTAAAAATATCGTTGAAATGTATAACAAATCTCGTGCAGAAGGCTTTGGACCTGAAGTAAAACGTAGAATAATGCTTGGAACTTATGCTTTAAGTTCAGGTTACTATGATGCATATTACAAAAAAGCACAACAAATGAGAGCTATTGTTAGAGACGATTTTAACAAAGCTTTTGAAAAAGTTGACTTGTTAATCGGACCAACTTGTCCAAATACAGCTTTTGATTTAGGTTCTAAGACAGAAGATCCGCTTGCTATGTATTTGACCGATATAGCAACAATCACAGCTAACCTTGCAGGTATTCCTGGAATTTCAATTCCTGCAGGCTTTGACTCAGAAGGTATGCCTATCGGACTTCAAATTTTAGCTCCACAACTTAAAGAAGCAAGATTATTTAATGTAGCTT
This sequence comes from bacterium, assembly GCA_017995595.1. Classification (GTDB taxonomy): domain Bacteria; phylum Cyanobacteriota; class Vampirovibrionia; order Gastranaerophilales; family Gastranaerophilaceae; genus JAGOIO01. The sequence goes on from JAGOIO010000150.1 coordinate 782, forward strand.
ATCAATTTGAACAAGCTACTGATTTTCATAATAAAATTGCTAATCTTTAATCAAAATAATTAAATAAAACTAAAAAAAAGCGAAAATCTTAGTAAGATTTTCGCTTTTTTAATAGCAATTTTTTAAATTCAAAATACTTTATATATTAGTAGGTTGGTTTATTTATTTTAGGTTAGTTATGAATATTAATTCAATAGAAACTTGTGTAAAAACTATTATAAAAAGTGCCGATAATTCAGGTACAACAAAAGATGTAAAAGATATTGCAAAAGCAGTAACAAAGCCTTGCAGTGAGCAAGCAAAACCGCAAGAAGAATTCTTTTGTCATAAAGTTTGGAAAAATGTTTTGGAAGGTGAAAGACGTGGAAAAAAGCATGAAGTTGATGACCATGGAAAACTTAATGCACTAAACAGTATGTTTGTTTCACCTCACTGTGGTATGTTACCTATGAAAAAGCTGAGCATGCTAGAGAATAAAAGTTTCAACGATATAATAGAAAGTGCGGATTTTGATTTTAAATGTTTAAAGCCGATAGACAAAGATATTACTGTCTATAGAGGAATTGCAAATAAGCCTGAATTTTTCAAGCTTCCTCATGCGATGTTTGAAAAAAGTTATAATGCAAAAGCCGGCGATAAAATAATAATGAAAGAATATGCATATTCTGCAACAGATAAAGATTATGCAACGCATTATACAGGTGGAGAAAAAAGTATAATGTATGAAATTGAAGTACCAAAAGGCTCGAAAGTTTCATTAACTTGTACAACGGAATCTGCACTAAATCACGAAGCTGGAAATGAATGTGTATTTCCAAGAAATTCACAATTTGAAGTTCTCGACAAACAAATTGATAAAAATGGTGTAGCAAGAATTAAAATTAAATATATCCAACCGGACGAAAGTTGGCTTGGATAGTTAAAATAATTTATAATAACCAACTAAGAATAACCAAACCTTTAAATTTTTGGCAGGAATTACAAACCAACTTGATTTCTGCCATTTTCTTTTGCTTTATATAAGCCTTTATCGGCATGAGCAATAATTTCATCAGGAGTTTGAGCATCTTGAGGGAAAGTTGCAACACCTAAGCTTATTGTAACATTTTTTTCTAAATCTGCACCTAATCTAAAAGGCTTTTCAGAAACCGCCTGACATATTTTTTGAGCAGTCAAAATAGCTTCGTCTTTATCAGTATTAGTCAAAATTATAGTCATTTCTTCACCACCATAACGGCAAACAATATCCGTTGAACGAACATTCTTTTTCAAAGTATGAGCAACGCCTCTTAAAACTGCATCACCGGCTTGGTGTCCATAAGTATCATTAAATTTTTTGAAGAAGTCAATATCCGTCATAATCAATGAGAAATGCGTTTTATATCTTCGACAATTTCCAATCTGCATAATCATTTGTTCTTGGAAATATCTGTGGTTATACAAATCAGTCAAACCATCTGTTGTCGCCAATTTATACTGCAAGTCGAAATCTCTTGACTTCAAAATATATTTAATAATATAAGCTGAGACAAAAATCAAAGCTATTACAGATATTGGCAAGACCAAACTTACCCAAAGATTAAAGAATTTCATGGCATAGTAAGCAAAAACCGTATAACCTAAAGTAATTCCAACAGAACTTGCAAGAGCAACAAAAGTAGATTCTGTTTTTATAACAATGAAACCAATAATAATTGCAATAGCAAAGCTTAGCAAAATATCAGTTAATGGCGAAACTTTTCTTATAAAATTATCATCTATCAAATTATTTATAAATGTTGCATGAATTTCAACTCCGGGATATATTTTGTCAACCGGAACGCTTTTTGTATCAAATAAACTCATCGCCGTAACGCCGACATATACGATTTTATTTCTAAAATCATACTGTTTAGCACCCTTTTCACCATCAGCAGCTTTTACGACCTTATAAAAAGGAACTTTTGTAAAATCATTATCTCTATTTGCATACCAATTTAAAATAGCACCGCCGTCCCCAGTTATTGGAATATGTCTTTTACCGATAATCAATTTAGATTTTCCATTAACATAGAAATTTTTGTTACTAATATTAGTATTTTCTTTTTGATTCAAATAATCAACAGCAACTTTCAACGCCATGTGCGGATAAACTTTTTTTTGATATGTTGCAAAAGGTGGAATTTCTCTCAAAATTCCGTCCGTTTCTCTAGATGCATTAATCATTCCGACTTTAGCATTACCTGTCATAATTTTAGTCAAGATAGCCCTACAATTTGAAAAGCTCATATTTTCCAAGAAGTTGTTTTTAGAAGAATTTTTCAAATTTACACTTAATTTTTCAGGTAAAGCTACAGGCTTTCTTACGTCTAAAGGTTGTTGATCAAAATTTAAACTTGTATAAATATTATTATACTTATTCATGGTATTAATAAGAGTTGAATCCTCATTTAAAGAACTCTTCATAGATTTAACAAACATAAGGTCGAATGCAACCGCATACGGATTTGATTTTTCAACATAGTTAATAACATTTGCATAAACATTACGTGGAATCGGCCATTCGCCATACTTACCTAAAAGATACTCATAACTTGCCTCGTCAACAGTCAAAATAACAATATCTTTATTTGTTTTTTTATAACCAGAACTTGCAATAAGATTTTGTCTCATATCGAAGGTACTATTCTCTATATTTTCAACCAAATTTGCAACCTGAGGAACTCTCAATAGCAAAATTATAGAAAGAACTGTCAATGTAAAGGACAAAATATAAGTCAAATATACACTTGAATATTTTGAATTTAATAATTTTTTAAACACATTTCACCTCAAAAATAACTATTTTATATTTTTTTATCATTATAACTCAAGTGAAATTTTTTGTTAAGAAAAAGTTCAAGCAAAAAATGTTGCTCCAAGATATAGTTATTCAATTTCAACACATCAGTAGAAAAACTTAACTCATCAGGACTTTGTAAATATTTCAGCAAACATTCTTCGTGTAAATTCATATAAAAGCTTTCACCTTCGCAACTTGTCTATAACACAAGTATTGTCTCAAATTTTATAACTCAAAACATCAACCCGATGATGAATATTATAGGTTTAAACCATCAATTAAACAGTTGAAAAAAGCAATACGACTCATCTTTTCAGATGGTAAATAGAGGCAAAAATAAAATATACATGCAAAAATAGGGGCAAAACCT